>CAJVYN010000088.1 GCA_913009355.1 uncultured bacterium
ATTTTGGTATTTATGCGTTTGATTTGATTTGTTTTTTTTTTTTTTATTTGTTTTTTTTTGTTTTTTTTTTAATGATACGGCGACCACCGAGATCTACACTCTTTCCCTACACGACGCTCTTCCGATCTCTCACTAAACGCTTGTAAGCTGGTATCCTGTAACATTTTAAATCTTCGCTTTGCCTTGCTTATACGCCAAAACTCTGTCAGTTAATTTGTCCAGGTCGCACTGCAAAGTTTTCATTAAAATCTGTAAATCATCAAAGCCGAATTCGGTCTCTAATTGAAACTCCACAGACTCACGCGGGCTTACCCTGATTTTTCCTAACAGCTTTTCCCCTTCAATTTGTAACTGCTCAACTGTCATTATTCCTGCCATTTTTACGCCCCTTCAATTTTCGCTTGCATGTCGCACAGTTATCTGAACTGTCGTCATTGCCCACTTCTAAAGCAGCCCGAAGATTACCAAAACCGCCACATAAACTCCGACCATCTTTGGTGAAGTAATGCCATTTTCTTGATAGACCAGGCAGAAAGCCCCACCCTTCATCAACCGTAGACATTTTACGCCCTTCCGATTTCTAACTGTTCGTTACCGTCCTGCCACTTCACAAATTCGTATTGTTTAAGGTCCGCAAATTTCTGGACTACATTTTCACCCAGTACCTGCCGAAAATACTCGATGTCCCGCGGCTCAGTCGTATTGAAAATATACATTTGTTTTGCCTGGCTGGTTATAAGCCGTGCGATTCCGTGCGGCCTCTGCGTTACGCCGATTAACGATATATCCCTGTGCCGGCCACGTTGTATAACCGACTGAAACGAATCGCCCAGGGATAAGCTGCTGCAAAAGCAATCGATTTCCTCGACTAAAAACGCCATATTTTCGCACTCCCAAACCAGCTCACAAATCGACTCGAATTCCTGCACCGGCTTTAACGGCTGATACACGATCCGAAAATTCCTGCGATAAACCTTATGCCAAAACGGCTTGAGTTCCTGCAGGTTTTGTATAACTATACCGTCCTTATATTCGCCGAGCGTATCGTAGATAAGATACCGCCGGTGCCCTGCCATTAGTTTTTGGGCCAGGTAGCTTTTACCGCTGCCACGCTTTCCGAAAATCAGTTCAATTATCTTTTCAGACTTTGACACTGGCCGCTTTCTTTACATCATCTACTGTCGGGTGAGCAGCAGAGGGGATCGGCCCGGCTGAAGTACGCGATCCCTTACTGCCTGCCACGGAGGACGTTGTTTTTTCTTTTCTCTTTTTTGCCAGGATTGCCAGCCGTGAATCTACAATCTTAAAAGTCGAGCCGGCGAACATCAGCCAGACAAAAGCGATCTCCGGCACTTTGCCTGGAAAATAAAATTCGAGCAGTTGAGTAACTGGCAGGGCCAGCTCTTTGGCTTCTTTGTCGGCCAGCTCGAGTTCTTTGATCCCCTGAGTTTTCGACCAGAACGAAAACGGCATTTGTAGAATCGGGATCAGTGTTTCGTTGGCTTTTTGTGGCAGCCGGTTTACCCTGGATAGATCATCCGTGCCCCTCGGCCTGCCGGCCCCTGGCCGAGCTCCACCACGGCCATCTTTTGCCGGCTCACTTTCCGGTGTTGTTTGCGATTCGCCGGCAACATTATTTAGAGCCGCCTCGAACTCCGGCTTCGGTTCCTCGATTTTCGGCTGAGTTTTTTTGCTCTCAGCTTTGACCGGCTTCTTGATTTTCGTTTTCTTTTTCGTTGTTTTTTTCTTTGTCATTTATTGCTCGCTTTTCAGGGCTTTTGTAATCAAAGACATTTCGATTTCCATCCCATATTGTATAAGCGCAAGAGGAGCGTTGATCTCAATAGTTGCCGGTGGATAGTGAAAACGCTCGTCTTCATCTATTGCCTTTTGACGCTTTAGTAAATGTGCTTTGATTTTTTCCAGTCCTTCGCAGTTTGAACACTTCATTTTTTGCCTCCGTTATAAGCTCACAAAACCTCTTTCATCTTCATCAGTTTCGTCCGATTCGTCCGGCTCGTCATCGCTGCTGGGATCTGGTTCATCGCCCTGCTGCTTTTGCGGCTCGGCGATTTTTGCCTCGATATTATCGAGCCGCTCTTTTACTTTACCCAGCGGATCGGTATCCTCTACCCTGGCTCCATCATCTTCAATCGTATAGACGACGTCGCAGGCCCGGCACAAAACCTTATTGCCGGCAACTTTAATTTCTGTGCCGCCGCAAGATGGGCAATGCTCAATCTTTGCCATTATCGCTCACTTTCTGCGTGACATCAGCCAGCAAATCAGCCCGCTTTTTTTGCATCTCGACCAGATCGGCTATTCCACTGCGGATTTCAGTTAGAATGTCGAGCATTGCCTGGCCTTGGCGATATGCAAGCTGCTGGTTAGCACCAATTGAAATTCCCAACAACTTTAGTTTCTCCGACTCAGCCGCCGGGGCCGGCTGCTCATTAAGCTGATTTTCTACCTGCTCTTTTGTTTTTTCGTTTGCGTACTTTTGCATTGACTTCTACCTCTCTTTCTTGAACAAAACCCTTGTCTAAAAAAACACGATATACTTTGCTTGCCCGACCGCCCCACTGGCTTTTTTCGCGGGCCACATAAACTATCCTGATATATTTGCCGACCAGATCATTCTGCCGGAAAATTGCTTGAAGCTGCCGATTCACAAAAAATTCGTCTATTGTGCCCGGCGGCGGCTCGGTTTGCACGCCATTTTGAGTTTTGGCTACCGTTTCGATACGAAAACTTTTTGTGCGACCGATATGATTGTTGTCTCGCGAACCGTAAAGTAGCTTGCCATTGATCTGATCGCCGTAATCGGCGAAAATAAAAAATTCACGGCCTTCGGGAGTGTATGCCTTGGAATAGCAGCGACCGGAATGTAAGATTTTTTCTGTCCGGCTTTTTGAAACTTCTACTTCGCCGGGTTTTGGCTTGTTATGTTCTGGCTCCGTGACCATATAACGCCCCTGTTCCCTCGTAAGTATTTGTCATTAAAAGACTTACGAGACATAGCATATCTTATGGGACGTTGTTTGTGGGGTAGCAAATAGCAGGTTCGATTCAAAACTATTTTTTAAGTATATAAAAACGGACAACAGTCAAGAAAACCGCCCCTTATCGTGGTTTATCTGCGACAAACACACGGCCAAAACTGAATCTAACCACCAGAAAACCGGCGTTCTCAAGAGCATCGATAAATTTATTATGGCTAAATCGGTCTGTGAGTGGCTGCCCGCACAGGGTTGTTCATCATTAGTTTTTCGCAGCGATTTAATAACATTGACCGTACAGTTGCAGAACAGCATTGCTGTTAAAGTCTGATAATAGGCCCTGATGAGGGACGCAGTGACAAAGGTTTGCCCAAAATCTCATAATGCAGAATCGCCCTTCTCAGGTTGTCAGGGTCGGCATAATCTGACAGGATTTCGGCCAGATACTTTGCCTGGGTTGTTTCTGCCGCAATAGCAATACGCTTATCTCCCAGCTTTTTGACAGATTCGCTGGTAAATTCCGGGAATTTTTCGAGGTCAGGCTGAAGTTGTGGGGACAGAGGCGATAATTCCGACGCTTCCGATGCTTGAGGCCGGTTTACTTGTTCTTTTTTAGTAGTGAACTTCCGGGCAGCGGGCTGGGGACGCATAACTTCTCTGTGTGGCGGACGAATTTGCGGGCGAGGATGCTCGTGTGCGGGCCGGCTGATGAGAGGACTTTGTACTTTTTGGTAAGAAGTTTTCGGGGCCTTAGGCGGCGGCTTGAAGCCCGGCTTACGGCTCGGCTGGTCATTGTCCTGCTGGTCGGCTTTATTTGCTCTTGCTTTGGCGATACCGCCCAGCGCCCATAAAACCCCCATGACCACGAATATCAGTATTCGCATCCAGCCGATACCTTCGGAATCGCGGTTTCGAGCAGCCAGAATTATTTGCGTTAAAAGGTTCATTGTTTATGAACTATGCACTCAATATTTTATTCTTTCTTTTTGGGCTTTGCGATGGATTCTCGCATTGAGGTATCGGCGGTGATGTTCTTCATTCGATAATAGTCCATAACACCAAGATTGCCCTTCTGGAAGGCCTCGGCCATAGCTAACGGCACCTTCGATTCGTTTTCTACCACCAGCGCCCTCATTTCCTGCTCGCGTGCTACCGCCATAGCCCGCCGTTTCTCCGCCTCAGCCTTTGCTCTTCGCATGTCTGCCTCGGCCTGGGCGGCCTGCAGTTGTGCACCGATATTTTCGCCCACATCGACATCGGCAATATCAATAGATAAAATCTCGAAAGCTGTTCCCGCATCGAGTCCCTTGGCCAGAACTGATTTTGAAATGTTGTCCGGATTTTCTAAAACGGTTTTGTATGTTATGGCACTGCCGATAGTGGTAACAATTCCTTCGCCGACACGAGCGATAATAGTTTCTTCAGTTGCACCGCCAATCAGCCGTTCGATATTGGCACGGACGGTAACGCGTGCCTTTGCTTTTAACTGAATGCCGTCCTGAGCAACGGCGTCCACGGTTTGTTTTCCCGGCTGCGGGTCAGGACAATCGATGACCTTGGGATTGACGCTGGTCTGGACGGCCTCGAGGATATCACGGCCTGCCAGGTCGATTGCGGTAGCGGTTTTCAGGCTCAATTCGATATTTGCCCTGTTGGCGGCGATTAGGGCCTTCACGACATTAGTGACCCGACCACCGGCTAAATAATGACTTTCCAAATCCCGGGTAGTTAAGTTCACGCCCGCCTGGACTGCGGTTATCTTGCTCAGGACTATCGTTCGTGTATCGACCTTCCTAAGCCACATCCCGATAAGCTCGGAGAATTTAACATCGGCTTTGGACATCCAGGCCTGCAGCCACAACCTGAAAAACTTTAAGAACACCAAGGAGAGTATTAATATCGCAAGGCCAAAGATAACTAAAACTGCCATCCAGATGACTCTCGCAGGTTCGGTTGTCGCCGCGAGAATTGTATTTGTTAGGTTATACATATTTTTGGTCCTTTCGTTAACTTTCTTCTATTACACGAACGGTCAACTGTGTCTCTTCCACATGGATGACCTTGACCGATTTACCCTTATCAACATAACCGCTTTCGGCTACGCATTCAAGTCTTTGTCCGGAAAAATCACACATTCCCACCGGGCGTAACGGGGTAATGACAAGGCCGACTGCACCGAGCAGCTCTTTTAGTTTATCTGTATCGGGTATGGCATCGCCCCGCTGACGCTGCGGAGGCGTGAGCGTAACGGCCTTACCGAATCTGGTTTTCGGAAACATTTTATAAGCGATTATCAAGACCGACGGTACCATTATAATAGCAATAATTACGCCTATCCAGCCGGCGGTAGTGCTGTGGCGGAAAAATATCGCTGCACCGCCAATCAAACAGGCAATCGCACAGATACTTATCATACCGCCGCTCGGTATAAATACTTCGGCTACCACCAGAACCGCACAGGCGAAATACAAAAAAACAGCAAAAACGAGCCACCAGTCCATCAGCTTATCCCTTTTAATTTATTTTTTTTTACTACAACCCGATTGCCGTGAATTTCAATTATCGCTACCTCGGTGCCTTTGTCAAGGAACTCGGCTTCAGCTACACAATCGACTACTGTTTCGCCGAATTTCGCTTTTCCTGCGGGGCGCAGTGTCGAGACCACTACGCCGAGGTCACCGACGTTTACGCTTATAGTTTTACTTTCAGGTGGGCTGGTCATACTGACCTTGCTTTCACCGCCCTGCTTCGCTGCGGTCGGAACAAGTATCAGTCCGCTGAGGAACTGTAATTTAGGCAGGTATTTTGCCGACAGCCACGCTAAAAGAACAAATCCCACAAAGCCAAATGACAAGCCCCAGACTCCATTTGTGAATAACTGCCAATCGAGTGGAGATTTCGGCCAGGGTATTTCATCCGGCGGATTTTTGATAAGCATACCGAATAGGCCGGCTAAGATACACATTATCCCTGTGAAGCCCGCAATACCGAATCCGGGCAGAACGAAAATTTCGACCATCAGCAGAAGCACACCGATAACGAATAGCGCCACTTCCACCCAGTTAGCCAATCCGAGAAGGTATTTGCTGCCGATTATGATTGCAAAGCATACAACCGCTGCCAGGCCCGGCAGACCGAGGCCGGGTGTATTAAATTCGATATCAACCCCTAACAGGGCCAGCATAACAAGTATGCCCATTACCGCTGGGGAATTCAGCCATCGAACCATCTCTTCCGACCAGAGAGTCTTAAGCATCATTGGCTCACCGGCAAAAGTTACGCCATCGCGTTTGGCCAGAAAGTCAAGCGCCCCTGCTAAATTTTTGACCACCGCTCTTGCTATGCCGTATTCAAGAGCTTTGGAGGCGGTCAGTGTCAACAGCTCGTTATCTTTAACAATTAATTCCTTGTTGTCCAGATTGTACTCATTAGGGTCTTTAGGCAGCTTATCGGCCTCGAAGAATTCGTGTTTACCGGTTTGAAGATTTTCCACCCTATAGACTTTTGTCTGCATACTGACCATAGCCTTAAGCAACGGTTTTGGGTAGCGGTTTGCTTCAGCGGCCCGCATAAAGGTTGCACGGGTAAAGCTCTCAACTTTTTCCCGCTCGACACCTTCGAGCTTGCCGCCCATCTGGATTGGTGCACAATCGCCTATAGTGGTATTCTCCAGCATTATTATATCCCGGCAGGAGACACTTATCATAGCGCCTGCTGATATTGCCTGGGTGGTTATATAGGCGACCGTGTGTGCTTTTTTGCCTACATCGAGTATAAGGTACTTGGATATATCGTCCCCTGATTTGAGAAGACCGCCATAAGTGCCGATTTCATATATCAGGTATTCCGCCCCCTCATCGAGGGCGATTTGTGTTCTTCGGCGGATGGATTTGTAGAGGCCATCGTCAATCATACCCTTGCAGACAATCACCGCTGCTTTTACGGTTGGCGAATCCGGGTGTAATTCGTTCGGCTCGACTGCCATAACCGGCGCCAGGAACAACAGCAGGCACGGCAATACAATCACGGATTTGCGAAGTGGGTCCTTCATACTTGGAATTTTACCGTTATATTTCAAAATTAGCAATAGCCGAGCGGCTTATTACCAAAATAACCATTTTCCGATGAGGTAGAACAGTATGGTCAATCCGGCTGCGATAGGTATGGTTACTATCCAGGATGTGAAGATAGAGCCGACCACTTTACGGTTAATGGCGGTAATACCGCGGGCCATCCCTACTCCCAGGATGGCGCCGACGAGTGTATGGGTGGTGGATATTGGCAGGCCCATCTTGGAACAGGTCAGCACCGTTATCATCGTGCTCAAATCAGCGGCGACCCCGCGGGAAGGTGTTATCTCTGTTACCTTAGTTCCCACCAGGCGCATTACGCGATAGCCGAATGTGGCCAACCCTAAAACTATTCCCACACCGCCAAGAGCGAGAATCCACATCGACACCGATACTTTTTCGGGGATAACGTTATATTTGACTATCTCGACCACCGCAGCTAACGGCCCGATGGCATTGGCCACATCGTTGGAGCCGTGCGCAAATGCTACCGTACACGAGGTAATGATTACCAGCACAGCAAAGATTTTCTCCACCTGGATGAGTTGCTGCTCCAGCGGTAGTCGGCTATTGCAATTGCGGTCTCCCTGCCTCTGCATAAGCGGAATGGAAACCGCCGCTGCGATAAGCCCGCCTACGATACTAAGGCCAACAGCCGCAGGGGCATTTAAATCCAGATGAATGTTTTTCAAACCCTTGTAAATGGTAGCCAGAATCAATATGGCGAAGGTGAAAAAAACACAGACGGGGACCCCCTTTCTGGCCGCCACCGCCGGTTTTTCCACTGCCAGTATGTAGCGTGATATCAGTTTGAATATACAGTAGGCCATAATCCCCCCTGCCAGCGGTGAGATAAACCAACTGGCTACTATCTTACCCAGTGTTGTCCATTGGATATGTGCCAGGCCGGCCTGGAGGATTCCAAACCCGAGGATGGCCCCGACGATGGAATGAGTGGTGGAAACCGGCATACCGAAAAAAGATGCCATATTCAGCCAGACCGCAGCGGCCAGCATAGCGCAAACCATACCGCGGGCCAGCACCTGCGGGTCCTGTGCGAAAACTTCCGAATCGATTATCCCCTTGCGAATGGTATTGGTAACGTGGCTTCCGACCAGCACAGCCCCTGCGAACTCGAAGATTCCAGCCAGTATCACCGCCCAGAAAATGGTCAGGGCCTTTGAGCCGACAGCGTCGGCCATGGAGTTAGCCACATCGTTGGCACCGATATTCCAGGCCATGTATAGACCAATTATGATCGCTGCGATGATGAGGGTTTCCATAGGACAGACTACTCCTAAAAGAAAGGCAGTGCCTAAAGTGAGCTAAAGTTAAAAGTTAAAGACTTTAGGCACTCCAAATTTTAGTTCACTGCCTTTCTAACTTTAGGCACTTTAGACACTTCAAACTTTAGGCACTTCTTCGTGTCTTCGTGGCTAATTTTTTTGTTTATTTCTTGCGAATAATTAAACGGAGGTATTTAGCGGTCTTTTCAGCGTTGTTGGCTACTATACCCAGCGTTTTGCAGTACTTGTCGAGAAAGACAATGGTGATGGGGTCGAGTTTATCTTCCATACTGTAGAAGTGCCGGGCGAATTTTCTTTCCATACGGTCGGCTTTCCACTCTTCCTCGCTAATTTTTTCGACCCCTTTCAGTACGTCCTGGGCTTCCTGGCCGCTAAAGGCCGCTTCAGCCAGCGTCGAGAGCTTTTCCGCCAGTGTCATTAACTGTTCGCTGACGCTGATGACCTGCTTGACAAAGGCCAGAAAGTCGGCTTGAAGCTCCTTCGGGATTTTGGTTTTGCGAAGCAACAGCACGACAGCAAAATCCTCTGCGGCGTCCGCCACGTCATCCTGATAGGCCAAAAACTGACTTAATTCCTGCCGTCCAACCGAGAGGAAGTACAGCTTGGTAATGCTATCGCGCAGTTTTGTCTTAATCTGGTCGGCCTCATGCTCGGTCCTGGACATCAGGTTGTGTAATTCCTCGATTTTTTCATAGTCTTCGGCTAATAGTGCATTCGCCAAAGGGCTTAGAAGCTTAACGCACTCGTGCACCTTTTTAGAGTGCTCGTGCAGTTTAACGAATGGTGACGGAGCAAAAAATCTATCTAAAATTCCCATCGTTTTCTCCTTCTAACAAACAAGGGTTGTTATCAGCCGGAAGTATAAACCAGCAATGCCTGGGAAAGAAACAAAAAACAAATTTTTTTGAACTTTTACTTTATGATTCTTAGAGCCTATAACAAAATGACTCTGTATTCAAGCGGCTTATTTTCCGTCCGAACGGCGTCAGGCTGCATCGACAATGCCTTGGCATTGCCTGTTTCGCCTTCCTTGCCGGACGAAAAAACGCTCA
>CAJVYN010000089.1 GCA_913009355.1 uncultured bacterium
ATGATGGAAGTATTAAAAATAAACGGTGTTGAAAAGCAGTTCCCGGCTGGGATACCAGTAACGGTGGCTGAATTGCTGGAGCAGTTAGCTATCGAGGCGGCGACGGTGGTGGCTGAAATTGACGGTGAAATTGTCGAATCAGAAAAGTTCGCCGAAACCAGACTGCATACCGGCCAGAGTATTGAACTGCTGCGATTCGTGCCGGGAGGATGACTGAAATGATTAATGATTATTGATAAATGATTATTGATTATTGATAAATGATAAATGATAAATGATAAATGATTAATGATTATTTTTTCGACTGCGAGAGATGAGATGGAAGATAAATTGGTTATTGCAGGTAGAAAAATCGGTTCCCGGCTGCTTGTGGGAACGGGTAAGTTTGCGTCGCCGCAAATTATGGCTGATGCCCTGGAAAAGTCGGGCACGGAAATTGTTACCGTTGCGCTTCGCAGAGTGGATATCGAAAATGAAAATGACGATATGCTCAGCGCAATCGACCGGAATAAATATCTGTTGTTGGCCAATACCTCCGGTGCGCGGGACGCCGATGAGGCGGTGCGTCTGTCGAAACTGGCACGGGCGGCAACGGGGATTAACTGGGTGAAACTGGAAGTTACGCCGGACCCGTATTATCTGCTGCCGGACCCGGTGGAGACGCTGAAGGCGGCTGAGATTCTGGTAAAAGATGATTTCGTCGTTTTGCCGTACATCAATGCAGACCCGATTTTAGCAAAGAAACTCGAAGATGCCGGAACCGCAACGGTGATGCCGTTGGCAAGTCCTATCGGCTCGAACCAGGGGTTGAAGACGCGCTCGGCGCTGGAGATTATAATCGAGCAGGCCAATGTGCCGGTTGTCGTTGATGCAGGACTGGGACTGCCGTCACACGCAGCTGAGGCGATGGAGATAGGCGCCGATGCAGTTCTGGTTAATACCGCTATCGCTGCGGCGGATGAGCCGAGCCAAATGGCAGCAGCGTTTAAGCTGGCAGTTAGAGCAGGGCGGATGGCCTACACCTGCGGGCCGGCGGCGAGAAGCAAACGGGCAAGCGCTTCCAGTCCGCTGACAGGGTTTTTGGGAGATAAAAATCAAGCGTCGAAGTGAGAAAGTCAAGGAAGACCAGATAAATGTATATTTATCTCGATGAATCCGGCGACCTTGGGTTTGACTTTACTAAGAGCAAAACCACAAGGAAGTTCGTTATTACTTTGTTAGTATGTGATACGCAAACAGCACCAAGACATTTCAAAAAGGCGGTTCGCAGAACACTGAAAAACAAAATAAATCGTAAAAGGAGAAGGGCTAAGTGTACTCTGGAACTAAAAGGGTCGAACACCAGCATCGAAATAAAGAAATACTTTTTCAAACAACTCAAGGATAATGATTGGCAGTTGTATACAGTAATTCTCAACAAGGCAAGAGTACATAACCATTTACGCACGGCAGCTGGAAAGAGCAAACTTTACAACTTTCTGGCACGCTTTCTCATCGATAAATTGCCCTTGAGAAGAACTTTTACGAATGTCAGGCTGGTAGTTGACAGGAGCAAAAACAGAGAGGAAATAAGAGACTTCAATCAATATGTGAAAAATCAGATTGAGGGTCTGCTACCTTTGAATACCGACTTTACCGTTGAGCATCTGAACTCTCATGAAAGTGCATGCTTGCAGGTGGTAGATTTATTCTGTTGGGGCATTTTTAGGAAATATGAGCAGAGTGATACCGAGTGGTATAATGCATTCGGGCATAAAATCAGGTATGAGACAGAATACCTGCGGGAACCTTGAGCGCATAAAAAAAGCGGCCCCTACAATGCCGATCTTCCCTGGGCTATTGGCCAACCGATGGAAGGGAACACCCAAGGCACATTGCAGGACTTACCCGCCTTTATAATTACAATTATACAGTTATAATCGTATGATAGCTCAAGAAAATTCAGATTTTTTTAGAAAAACCCGGAATTTTTCAGAAAATTCCGGGGTTTTGAAGCGATTTCGAGGTTTTGTGGGTTTGTGGAATGCCCAAAAAGGCAACATAAAATAACTGCATCGCATTGAAACACTTAACGGGCCTATTAAAAATTGATGATTGATATACGGACTATACTGGCTGAGAAAGGTCTCGACGCAGGCGCACAGAATTGGCAAAAGCGGTTTGGGCAAGTCAGCAGTAATGACGTCGAGCGGGCTTTGTCTGAGTCGGCGGGATATTACAGTCTAAAAAAGCTGCTGGCACTTATCTCGCCGGCGGCTGAAGATTACCTCGAAGAAATGGCACAGTCAGCACAGCAGCTTACCATTCAAAGGTTCGGAAGGACAATCAGACTTTACGCACCGCTGTATCTGTCCAGCTACTGCATAAACAGCTGTCGATATTGCGGCTTCAACAGGATAAACGAATGTGAACGAACAAGATTGACCGTTGAGCAGGCGGTTGGCGAAGCGGAATTGCTCGCCGATGAAGGTTTCACCGATATTCTGCTGGTCAGCAGTGAAGATAGAGAATTCATTAATACCGATTACCTTGCCGAACTTGCCGGTAAATTAAGAGAAAAATTCAGCTCCGTCTCGATAGAAATATATCAGGGAAGCGGCGCCGAATATGCAAAACTTTTTGCGGCGGGCATTGAGGGTGTTACACTTTATCAGGAAACATACGACCGAAAGGCCTACCGCTATTACCATCCCGCAGGGCCGAAATCAGACTACGACAGCAGACTGCTATGCCCGGACGGCATTGCCGCCGCCGGTATGCGAGAGGTTGGGCTGGGGGTTCTTCTTGGCTTGACGGACTGGCGGGTCGAGATACTGGCGATTGCCGAGCATGCCCACTATTTGATGAAACGCTACTGGCAGTCTCACGTCTCATTTTCTTTTCCGAGATTGCGCCCGGCGTCTGATGTAAACGATTCGCAGTTCAGGTATCTGGTCGGTGATAAGAATCTTGCGCAGATGATAATGGCGATGCGGTTGTGTTTTGCCGATGCAGGGCTGGTACTCTCAACACGAGAGAACGCCAAACTGCGAGACCATTTGATTAAGCTGGGCATTACCAGAATCAGCGCAGGCAGCAGGACCAGTCCGGGCGGGTATTCGGGGCGGACAAATGCAGTCGAGCAATTTGAGATTGACGATAACCGCAGCCCTGCACAGGTGGCGGCTATGATAAAAAAGCAGGGCTTCAAGCCGGTATGGAAAGACTGGGATAGAGCATTTACAATTGATTATTGAAAAAAACGGAGACATTGATTTTAGTCTGAAGCACAAAGAAAAAAGCAAAGAAACAAAAAGAAAACTTAGACACAGATTAACGCAGATAAACACAGATTAAAAAAAACAAAAGACTAAACGCTGAGAACGCAGAGAAAAAATAAAAAAGAAAACTTAGACGGGATAACAGGATAAAGAGGATATGTTCAAAAAGAAATAACTCATCCAGATAATCCTGTACTACTCTGCGACCCGTTCTCCGTAGTAGTTTTACTACGAAGGGTGAAAGTATTCGCTACGTAGCACGAGTAATCCTGTCAAAAAAAACAGTGTAAAGCAGTGTTAATCTGTGTCGAAAAAAAAGACAAAAATTTATCGCTGAGAACGCTGAGAAAAAATAAAATATTATAAATCTCAGCGGGCTTTGCGATCTCTGCGTTAAAGAGTTAAAGAAAAAACAGAAGCGAAGCAATCTCAAATCTAACGGTTGAGATTGCCGCGGCCTTTCAGGCCTCGCAATGACAATTCAGTCTGCCGTTTTTTTCCAGGAGCTTCGCTGAGTTGCCGCCAGGCCTGAGATAACAGTAACCACTAACATAAGTGCGAACACTGCGGTTGTGAACCAATAGCCCCAGGCGGCGGTCCGGACGTGGGCCATCTTTATGATGACCGTGCCGATGGCGAACGATTGAATAAACATTTTTATTTTGCCGGAGGCCGTGGCGGCAAAGTTGATGCCCCTGGCTTCGGCAATGTGACGCAGTGCGGTAACGTAAACTTCTCTAAGGATGAGAACGCCGGCCACCGACCAAAGGATTATTTTCAGGGCGGCTTCGGGCAGATTAAAAAGCTTCGGCTCGCCGATTATGGCGAAACAAATAAAGGCGCCGCAGACCAGAACTTTGTCAGCCAGCGGGTCCATCATTCGGCCGAACTTACTGGTAACATTGAACTTGCGGGCTATTTTGCCGTCAATAATATCGGTAAAGCCGGCAATGACAAAAAGGACGAAGGCAATATCCAGAAAGAACGGCCTGTTTACAACACAGGGTGAGTAGAGAATCATAATCAGAAAAACGACGGTCAAAACGAGCCGGCCAAAAGTCAAAATGTTCGGGATGAGCTTTAGCATAATCAAAAGTTTACTTCTGTTTCAGATATAGTTCAATGCTAAATTTGCTCGACAACCAAATCATAATCTTTTGTGTCGATGACTTTTGTATTTAAAAATACGCCGGGGCTGACAGAGCAATTCTTTATGATACAGACGCTGTCGATATCCGGAGCCTGGCCGTAAAAACGTCCCCTGCCGGCACCTTGTGCTTCGACAGAATCAACCAGGCAGGTAAGTTCGGCGCCGATTCTGGTTTTGTTTTTGGCAAAAGCGATTTTCTGCTGGGTAAGCATCAACTCTTCGAGACGCTGCTGTTTTATCCGGTCGGGTACCTGGCCGGGCATCTTAGCGGCGGGCGTGCCGGATTCGGGATAGTACTCGAAGCAGCCCAGGCAGTCGAATTCAGCCCATTTGATAAAGTCCAGCAGTTCGTTGAATTGCCGGTCGGTCTCGCCGGGGAAGCCGACTATTACGGTGGTTCGCAGCACAACATCACCGACAGCAGAACGCAGCTTTTCAATCAGTCGGCGGATGCGATCTCCGGTATCGGGCCGGCGCATATCCTTTAAGATTTTATCGTTTATATGCTGGATAGGGATGTCCAGATAGTGGACGATTTTTTCACTTTCAGCGATGGTTTCGATTAGCGCATCTGTAATTCCTGCAGGGTATAGATACATCAGCCGAATCCACTTCAGGCCGGCGATTTTTTCAAGCTCGCCTGCTAACGAAGCCAGACCGTTTTTTATTTTCAAATCGCAGCCGTAGTTGGCGGTGTCCTGCGCTATTATGTTTAATTCGACTATACCTGCGGAAACCAGTTCAACGGCTTCATCGAGAATAAGTTTGAGGGGTTTGCTGCGGAATCGGCCTCTAATCGCCGGCACTGTGCAAAAAGAGCAGCGGTGATTGCAGCCCTCGCTGATTCGCAGGTACGCCCAATGGCGCGAGGTGATAAGCAGTCTGGCTCTGTCATCACTGATCGTATGCGGTGATTGGTCCAGGAAAGCGGCGTTTTTGCCGGCTGAAAGAGTTTTTTTGATTATCCGCCCTATCATATCCCGCTGGTCAAGGCCGACAATAGCATCAACGCCGTCGGCCTGCTTGAATAGCTCTCGGCCAAGTCGTTCACTGAGACAGCCGGCGACAATTACCTTTTTTACGGCGCCATTCAGCTTACAATCCACAGTGTGTTTTATTACTTCGAGAGCCTCGTCCCTGGCGGGGGCAATAAAGCCGCAGGTATTGATGACAACGACATCGGCATTGTCAGGCTCAGCGGTTATTACCAAACCCGCTTCGACAATTTTGGCTAACATCTTTTCGCTGTCAACTATATTTTTAGCACAGCCCAGCGCTATAAAGCCGACAGTTACAACTTCCTGATTTCCTTCGTTTGCCATAACACTGTAAAAAATAGCAGAAAGACGCTGTATGGTCTAACTAATTTGAGAAAAACAATTGGTTCTTGAGTTCAAGTGAGACCGCAGATATAATCGGATGAAATTCGGAAAAGACAAAAAAAGGATCTGCCACAGAGGCCACAGAGAACACAGAGAAAAAATGAAGGGAAAAAGAACAAAAATTTCAGACAGGATTACAAGATAAAAAAAGATAGACAAAAAAAAACCTGTAAATCTTGTTATCCTGTCTAAAGAGCTGTAAATCAATAGATAAAAATGAATACAGTTAAATCATCATTGTTTTTGGCCTGTGCGGCTGTCTGTCTGTTAGCAGGCTGTGCGTCGCCCGTCGCCCGTCGCTCGTCGCTCGTCGCTCGAGTTACGAGTCACGAGCCACGAGTCACCAACTTTGTTGAGCGAGTCTGTGTGGCAAATTTAGAGAAGCGGCGGGTAATGCAAATAGCTGAAGAAGTTCTCAGTGAAATGTATTTTACTATCGCCAAGGCCGATGTAGAGTCCGGAATTATAAGAACCAGGCCGCTGCCGGGGGCCCAGGTTTTCGAATTCTGGCGCAGCGATAGCATCGGAGCTTTCAACCGTGCCGAGGCAAATCTGCACAGTATTCGAAGAATTGTAGAATTAGATATAAGCCGACAGGGTCAAAATTTGTGTATCGGCTGCAATGTGAAAACGCAGAGATTGAACCTGCCCGAGCGCGAAGTTGCCAGCAGTTCACAGGCATACGGAATGTTTTCAGCAAGCAGCCCATCAATGCAGGGGTTCAAACTTAACTCTGAGCAGAAAAGAGGTATGGCCTGGGTCGATTTAGGCAGGGACGGCTGGCTTGAAGCCGAAATTCTAAAGCGGATTGAAAAACACGTGAAGCGAGATACGAGATACGAAATGCAAAATACGAGGTAAAACCATAGTGCTCTGTTACTTGTAATTTGACGGACTGGCATTGCCGCGGCCTTTCAGGCCTCGCAATGACAATTAGTGGCCCTGTGCCTTAGGTATTGGTGGCAAAGAATACAGAATACAGGAGACAGAATACAGGAAAAAGTCAGCCGCGAAGAAAGTTAGCGTACAGCGTTTAGCGTATAGGAAAAAAACAAAAATAAAACTTAGACGGGATAACAGGATAAAGAGGATAAGTTCAAAAAGAAATAACTCATCCAGATAATCCTGTAATCCTGTCAAAAAAAAACAGTGTAAACCTGTGCCTTAGGTATTGGTGGCAAAGAAGATAGAATACAGGAGACAGAATACAGGACACAGTTAGCCACGAATTAGCACGAATGGACACGAATAAAATTAGTAAAAAAAATAGTGTAAATTTATGCCTTAGGTATCAGTGTTACTCTGTGTCGAAAAAAACAAAAGACAAAAAACAAAACTTAGACACAGATTAACGCAGATGAACACAGATTAAAAAAAAGAAAAAACAGAAGCGAAGCAATCTCAAATCTAACGGTTGAGATTGCCACGGCCTGCTCCGCAGGCCTCGCAATGACAACTCCTCGATTGAGCAGTAACAGAGCAGTAAATCCTAATATCTAAACACTAAACAATTTCAAAACTCAAAAATCAAATGTTCAAAATAGTACTGTTTTGGATTTGGAAATTTCGGTCATTCGAATTTGTTTAGGATTTAGTCCTAAGGACTCCCAAGGAGAGCTTAGTGCTTAGGATTTACTCAACTTGACGGAGACCAGGCAGAGAAGAAATGCAAAATATGAGCCACGAGCCACGAGCCACGAGAGTATTAGTTGCAGGCGGAGCAGGTTATATCGGCAGTAATATGGTTGCAATGTTGGCAGCCGAGAGTTTTGAGCCGGTGGTTTTTGACAATCTCAGCACAGGCCATAAATCAGCGGTTCAACAGGCCGAATTTGTCCGGGGCGATTTGGCTGATTACGAATTACTCGTAAAGACACTCAAAAAATACAAAATAGACGGCGTAATGCACTTTGCCGCTCTCATCGAAGTCGGCGAATCGGTACAAATGCCGCTTAAATACTATCGCAATAATCTTTCCAATACGCAAGCCCTGCTGTCGGCAATGGAAGAGGCCGGCGTGGAGAAATTTGTTTTCAGCAGTACCGCAGCAGTATATGGTATGCCAAAACAAGTGCCGATTACAGAGGATTGTCCGAAAGAGCCAATTAACCCTTACGGCCAAACCAAATGGGCGGCTGAAATGATGTGTCATTATCAAAGCCGGGCGGGCAAACTCCGGTATGCGGCGCTTAGATATTTCAATGCCTGCGGTGCGGGAGTAAACTGCACACTCGGTGAGGACCATCGGCCTGAATCGCATCTGATTCCGCTGATTATCCAGGCGGCAATGGGGAAACGCAGTGAAATCAAAATCTACGGAACAGATTATCCCACGCCGGACGGAACCTGTATCCGTGATTATATTCATATCGAGGATTTGTGCAGGGCACATCTTTTGGCGTTGAACAAGTTGGATACAAGCTGCGAGTTGGTCTATAACCTGGGCAACGGCAGGGGCTATTCGGTTAAAGAAGTAATTGAAACGGTTAAACAGGTCAGTGGTAAGGATTTTAAGGTTGTGGCCGTAGAGCGTCGGCCTGGCGATGCACCGATATTAACATCCGATGCTGTAAAAGCAAGAAATGAACTCGGCTGGAAAACCGAATTCGCCGAATTGGTGCAAATAGTTTCCTCCGCCTGGCGGTGGCATAACGAGCACCCCGACGGCTACCCGGATTGAAACTGGTAATTCAATTGCATAGGAATATTTTTAGACAGGATTTACAGGATAAAACAGAATAAATATAAATAAAAAATCCTGTTAATCCTGTCTAAAAGTCCCGCCGAAGGCGGTTAAGTTCATAATCGAGCATAATGGGATTGAAAATTATGAGTGAGGTTTTCGTAGGTATCGACTTAGGTGGAACAAATATCAAAATCGGCTGTTTTGATTCTGATATGAAGCTTATCTCTAAAACATCCGTGGCTACCAAAGCAGATATGGGGCCGGAGGTTGTCGTTGACAGAATGGCCCAGGCGGTCGAAAAACTTCTCGCTGATGCTTCTGTTTGCCTGCGGGACGTTCGTATGGCAGGTATTGGAACTCCGGGGCCGGCTAAATACAAAGAAGGTATTATAATAGACGCCGCCAACCTGCCGAAATTTAAGAACGTTCCCATACGCCGGATGCTGAGCGAACAGCTCGGCAAACCCGTTGTTTTTGAAAACGACGCCAATACCGCCTGCTGGGGTGAATATACTGTCGGGGCCGGTAAAGGTGTTGAAGATATGGTCTTTTTCACGCTCGGCACAGGAATAGGTGGCGGAATTGTCAGCAATGGCGAGCTGCTGCACGGCTCTGATGATAATGCCGCCGAGCTGGGCCATACGATAATATACCCGGACGGACGGCTGTGCGGCTGCGGTCAAAAAGGATGTGTCGAAGCTTATGCCTCAGCGAGTTCAACCGCTGCGAGGGCTACCGAAGCCGTCCGGTCAGGTACAGCGTCAAGTTTGAAAAAACTGCTCGATGAAGATGGCCAAATAAGCTGTAAGGATGTTTACGAACATCTGGCGGCCGGAGATGAGCTGGCCAGGCAGATAACCGATGGGACGGCTAAAGCAATTGCAATCATTTGCGTCAATATGCTGTAAATCACAGAGCCGAA
>CAJVYN010000090.1 GCA_913009355.1 uncultured bacterium
GCAGAATACCGTTTAGGAAAGATAGAATCGGTGTGGATTTTTCGCACAAACCGGGCGTTAAGTACGTCATTGAAAATTACAGGCCTTATGTAAGTAACGTTTTTGGGACATACGCAGGGCGTAAATCTGTATCCGTATGCCAGCCGGTGTTTAGAAACAATGAGTTTATAGGCATAGTACGGGTCGTGATATTTTTAGATACAATCCAGGATTTGCTAAGCCATATCAAGATAGGTCAAAAGGGTTGCGCCCATATTATAGACAATAACGGAACAATAATAGTTCACCCTGACCAGGATTATGTCGGTAAAGATATAATAGCGACAAGGAAAGAGATTTTCCCTGATTATGATTGGTCCGAGTTTGAAGACGTCGTTGCCAAAATGACCCGGGGCGAAGAGGGTATTGGCAGTTACCACTCGGTATGGCGGCAGAATGAAAAACCACAACTGACCAGGAAATTAACCGCTTTTGCCCCGATTAGAATTGGAAATAAGCTATGGTCAATAGATGTATCAATGGGCTATGACGAAATTTCAGCGCCAATCAAGCGCCATACAAGTAACGTTTTTATTTCAGTGGAATTATTAATTCTGGTTACTATCGGAGTAATAATCGTATTCTATAAAATTCAAAACAAAAAGACCATCCTTGAAGTCCAGGCCAAAGAACGGGCGGAAAAAGCCAAAGCCCAAACCGAACAGGTCAACCAGCAGCTTGAACTCTCGACCGAACGGGCTA
The DNA here is from genome assembly GCA_913009355.1 of uncultured bacterium. GTDB lineage: Bacteria > Planctomycetota > Phycisphaerae > Sedimentisphaerales > Anaerobacaceae > CAJVYK01. Next base: position 742 of record CAJVYN010000090.1, read on the forward strand.
ATCTAATGGCCCGGGAGGCAGCCGCAGCTAACCAGGCTAAAAGCGAGTTCCTCGCCAATATGAGCCACGAAATCCGCACGCCAATGACTGCCATTATAGGTTTTAGCGAACTGCTGGCAGAAGAAGAAAAGTTAACGGATGAACAGAAAAAATATGTCGATATCATTCGAGGAAGCGGCGAAAATCTCCTGGAACTCATAAACGACATTCTGGACTTTTCTAAAATCGAGGCCGGCAAACTCAATACTGAGATTATCGACTGCTCCCTGGGGCAGTTATTTGCTATCATCGAATCACTTATGCAGCACCAGGCGACGGCAAAAGGACTGGCATTTGAAGTTCTGCAATGTGGAGAACTGCCTGCACAAATACGCACCGACCCTGTTCGCGTACGTCAATGCCTGATTAATCTTATAAGTAACGCTATCAAGTTCACTGAAAAAGGCCATGTATATGTAAATGTTTCTTTGCAGGAATTCGACGATAAGCCATATATTCGCTTCGACATCGAGGACACAGGGATTGGCATTGCCCCCGACAAGCAGAAGCTGATTTTTGAACCGTTCGCACAGGCCGACGGCAGTACAACCCGCGAATTCGGCGGAACCGGGCTGGGCCTGACTATCACAAACCAGTTGGCGCATCTTCTCGGCGGAAAACTTTCTCTAACCAGCGAAGTAGGCAAAGGCTCGGTATTTTCCCTTATAATTCCAGCAGGCGTTGACATTAAATCGCAGCCATTGTTAGATAAATACGGCTTTGTGAACGAATTAAACGAGCAGCCGGAGGCCGGCGAACAGAACAAATTCTACGGACACATTTTAGTCGCCGAAGACAGTCGAACAAACCAGATGCTTATTAAGCTGCTCCTGGAACAGATAGGATTGCAGCCAACAATAGCCAAAGACGGCAAAGAGGCGGTCGATAAAGCTCTCAATCAATCGTTCGACCTGATATTTATGGACATACAGATGCCAAATATGGACGGGTATGACGCCACCGTAGCGCTGCGAAAAAAAGGAATTATAACACCAATAGTTGCCTTGACTGCGCACGCCATAAGGGGTGACGATAAAAAGTGTATCTCTGCCGGCTGCAACGACTATTTGACCAAACCAATCGACCGACAGAAATTATTGCAAATAATTCGCAAATACTTACCTTTGGAGACCAAACCTTTGAGCCGAAGAGTTGATTCGGCCAAATCCGAAGCAGACAAAATTAGCCGGCCTTGTTCTGAAGAAACATTCCCGGAACAGCATTCGGACGAATTAGCAGATATTCAAAGTAACGAAGAAGTGCTCGACTGGGGAACTGCTATGAATATTTGTGGCGATGAGGACGTGATTAGGGACGTTGCCGAAGCCGTTTTGGAGGATGGTCCTCTGTGTATAAAATCTATCGCCAAGGCAATAAGAGCTGAAAACCCGGCAGATGTTCAATTGTGTGCTCACAAACTGAAAGGTACAGCTATGGCTATTGGCGCCACGAGACTGTCACAGACTGCCGGCCGCCTTGAGCTTGAGTGCACTGGGGAAGAAAAAGATATAGCCGTGGCTATTTCACTCTTTGACGATGTGCAAGCCGAATTCGAGAAGCTGGTGTTCTTTTTGTTTGAAGCCGATTGGATTGAAACAGCAAAACAACAAAACGATGACAAGCAAATTGATCAATTAGTAAAATAGAAAAAAACGGTCAACCTGCGTTACTCACAGATCACAGACTCTCGGTTTCACACAGCCTTCTTATACGGTTTTAGCCATAGATTTTGCCGGCTTCATCCACGTAAATAGTGCCCTTTGCCCGCTTTATTACCTTAACTGCCTTTGGCACCTCGTCTAACTTCGGGACTTTGAATAGTCTATGGCACTTCAGGCATTTTATCCTTCGGTCAGCAACACCGCTATCAAGCAGCCATCTGTTACCACATCCCGGGCATTGGGCAATAATCCGCATTAGTAAATCCATCCAGTTTACAATTTATGATTTTTAAATCCCAACCGGCAATTGTCAACCAAAAACCGAAAATTCCTATATGGGTATCCATCATAAATTTTCCCTTCTGCTCCTATAATATCGCTTTGTTACAAACAGTACCGCCCTTAGCAAAAAAAGTATCGGGTTTATGGCTTGAACCGGTACGATTTTTCTTGATTTAGTTGTTTGAATTTGCTACCATAGTTTTTGTTGGGGGTGTAACAAAGTGGTGGGGGTGTGGTGAAGTGGTAAAGAGAATCTCATGTAAAGTTGTTAACGCTGTTCCTCTTGCAAAAAGGGGCGGCGAGAGACGTAAAGCATAACGGCCAAACAACGAAGATCGCAGGAACAGTGACCTCGCTGTTAAAAATGTCAATATTAAAAAGGCTGACCCTTCGCTTACCTATACAGACCGGCTGAACATAGCAGGAGTATCTATCGACAGCAGCCAAACGGGGCGGATTCTTGATTGCTGCGTTTGAGGCTCGGCCTGGCAAATCGAAATCATACCAAATCTTTTAAATATCGCCTTAGATAGTAGCGGCATTGAGACAGTACCACCGCACTTATCATTATAGTAACGAAGGCGTCGAGTGAGACCTCATTTATTACGACAGCCAGGGCTGTGCCCGCAGCAGGAGGATGCTCGACATCCAAAGCCACCATAAGCAGCATTGCAATTCCGACTGCGAGGGAATACTCAAAAAAATATGGCAGTGTAGTGAAGTAAAATATAGTCCCGGAGGCCAAGCCGACCAGATGACCGCCGATGACGTTTCTTGTTTTTGCCGAGACGGTATTGGGCATTGCGAACACGATAAAAGCGGTGGCTCCGATTGAGCTGATTATGACTATTTTGTCCTTGCCAAGGATAAGAATGAGAATAAACAGCGCAGCGGCAGCCAATAAACTTTGCAGAAGATAATACTTCCAAAGCTTTTTGAATTTGTTTTTTATCGTGGATTCCGATTCCATATTTGACGGTACCTACTCATTTTTTAGATAAGCAGCCCGTTTTAAAAGCAGCCCACGGCCAGGAAGCAAAAAAAAACGGCGAGGGATGAGTCGCTGTGGGGGGCAGATGCACATTTCCTCGCCAAGTTTATAGAATCCGTTCACGCTATAGCAGCAACCTTCCCTGGTTGGCCTTGCGATTTAACTCTTTCTCATCTTACTGCTTTTATATACCAAACTTTACAATATCTTTAGCGGCTGCTCGAATGTTTTCCGGACTTTCAAGCCTGCCGGACAATAAAAGCTCTCGGGCACGTTGGACGGCATTGGCATCTGTCTGCTGAATTTGCATTGCCTTGTTAATGAAGGATGCATAATCAACCTGTATGGATATATCCGCACTATTACTCGGGGCAGCGCTGGCAGAATCAGGCTGTTTGGGCGACGATTTTTCCACAAAATCCTGAATTTGACTATTATCTATTTTCTCTATCATCGTATTGCTACTCTTTCATAATTCCCAATCTATAATCCTTTTCGCACATTTTTGACAAAACTTTAATCTTTTTTTGTCAAATTTTCGTTTTTTCTAAAGTTAATGCCCCTTTAGGACGAAACTATCCATTTGTGAACCTCTTAGCCCTTTGATCTATAGTGTCTCGGCCACCTCATAAGTCACGAATTTGACAAACTTAAGCGAACTAATAGCTACCAACCGCTCACGCAAAGGTGCAAAACCAGAACGCATCTGACTTTGAAAATAGTTTTTTATCCGATATTCAGTTGTTTTATCGGCACTGTCCCAAATTTGCTCAAGAGCCCACAGCAACTGCCCATCCTTCAGATCCACAAGTCTCAGGCGAAGGCCAATAGCCATATGAGGATAAGGCTTGAATTCGGTAACAGTGCCAATCAATACCGCATCGCATTTTAATGTTTTGCGGATTGCGGACAATTGCTCAAGGCTGTAGGTTGAGTCAATGTCCAACTGCAGGCTGCGCCACGAAGGATCGCTTTGGCGAACAGTACTCAAACCGAAAACCTGCCTCTTTTGTAATGCCTGAAAAAGCGATTCGGTTACATCGGCTGAAATTTGTGGATAACCGGAATCATTATCCAACTCAACAACAGCAACCCTGCCGATAGAGGACAAATCCTTGTCCGGATTCAAATAATAGTAATCCGTCGCCGGGGCGGCAACTCTGTAGAACTGGCAGCCTGATAAAAAAATCGGCAGCAATAATGTCGTGATGCGTGATGCGTGATGCGTATTGCGTAAAAGATACATTATATGCGATACGCAATACGAAATACGCAATACGAAATATGATAAAGCTGTTCGTAAGCTATTCATTTGATTTACCTGAAGTTAGAGATTCCTGCAGCTGAGGCCGGCTTAGCTCACTCGAGTCTGCCGCAGATGAAACTGTTCGCATCTGCCCGGCTGATTCCGGCTTGACCTCACCGCCGAGAACGTTAAGTATCTTAAGCAAGGCCTCCAGTTGCGTCTTTTCGGCGTCACGCATCTCGGCACGGAAACCGAGGATGTCCATCTTCCAATTATTCAATTCGATACGCATTTCAATCAGAAGGTCATTTGCCTCGGCTAATTCCTTTTGTGTCTGCTGTAATTTGGGTTCAAGAGTAACGAGTCGCTCTTTAAACCGACTATTCTCAGCGATAAGGCCCTGATTCTTTTGCCGAAGAACAACCATTTCCTCGGAGAGTTCAGCATGCTTTTTCGCCAGCTCTATGGCTGATTCCACAGCAGTTGGGCCTTGCGGGGCGGATTCCTGGAATCTTTTCGCAACAGAACTGCTCGAATGTCCTTCAGTAAAATCGGATAAGGAAACAACCTCCGCCGACCTTTGGGGAAGCGGGCAACCTGATAGCAGAAATACTAACAGTGATGGAATCAAAAAAAACATTGTTCTTTTGTTAACTTGCATTATATTTTTCTCCATTTATTTTGTCTGGCCAGACACCTGGTCAACAGAGGATTCAACTCCGGCATATTCACATCTTAAATGTGTTTTTGTGCCGCAGGAACAGGTTATTTCCATAACAGCAAATTCCGGATGGTTTTCCACAACGCACACCTGCGGAGTGGCTAAGACCGCATTTTTCTCTTCCGGCACCGCCTGTTGCTCGCCGGCTGGGACCCGCACCGCATCGATACAGACTCGGCCTTCGAGTTTGACGCTGTCACCCTTTAGAATACGTCCCGCTGTTCTTCCCATTTATTATCCTAACCTTCACAGTGTATAGTGGTGTATAGTGATTAGCGTATCCGCTATTTTTTAGTCAAGCGCGATAATCAATACTATGCCCGTCTTCCTCGTTTTCAATAAGTTCAGCGCTGACGTCCTGTTCGTCAACAGAGTTGTCCGGCTCTTGCTCGGATTCTTCCTTTTTCTCCTCGTGCAGGCCTTGTCGGCGCTTTCTCTGTTCACGGTGCTTTACAGGAGTCAAACCTGCGATGTTTTGCAAACTTTCTACCGGCTTTATTATATTAAAATCATTATCTGCTATCATCCCATTGCCTCAATTTTACAGACAGGTTAAACAGAGCGTTTGCATGCAGTTGGCTGATACGCGGCTCGGTGATCTCGAAAACCTTGGCAATCTGCTTCATCGTCAGGTGCTGCTGATAATAAAGCAGAATAATTTGACGCTGCCTCTCGGGCAATTGCTTTATCGCCTCGGCTAATTTATCTATAAGCTCGGTTTGTTCGAGTTGTTCATCGGGCCTGGCGGCATCGGCTGCTGCCAAAAGATTTCCAAGTGGAGTATCGTTGTCTCCACAGCCATCGATTGAAATAAAATGCAGCGCACGGGCATTCTCGAATGTTTCATAAAGTTTATCAATAGTTATTCCAAGTTTGTCAGCTAACTCAGCATCAGAAGGTGCAGTGCCTGTTTGGCCGATGATTTCCTGGCTGAGTTTGAGAGCATTGTGAACTTGCCTGGACAGATTTGCAGGCAGCAAAGAGATGCTTCTCAATTCATCGAGAACAGCTCCTCTTATCCGGATATACGCATAAGTTTTGAACTCGGCTCGGTGGGACGGCTCGTAATCACGGGCAGCCTTAACCAGCCCAACAGTACCCGCCGAGACCAAATCCTCGAACGATAACGGGGGCTTCAGATACGTTATCACCCGCCGAACTATTTTTTGAACCATAGGTAACAGCTCGGTTATCTGCTCATTCTCAATCGGTTGTTTTTTTTGGTTAGAGTATGCGCGAACAGCGACTGTCTTCAGATGCTTTGGACTATCTTTGACAAGCCCGTCCTTAACAATCTGCTGTCCAGCCCCCCCTGCAATTTTTTTAGTCTCCGGAGCCACTGCTTTTTTCCTCTTGTTGCTTCTTTTTATAAAGGTTTGTAATCATCGCATCCGTCAAAACAGCGTTAATTGCTTTTACAGCCAAAGCTGCTGCTACATACGCAAACACTGCCCCTGTCAAGGCCCTTTTGCAGCAGGTGAACGGCGAAAGGCCGCTGAACCAGCCGATTAAGCTGACGCTGAAAAAACATATTACCGCAATGCTTATAGCAATTGACCGAACGTGTAACAGCATAATCAATTTCCGATTTTCAATTTACAATTTTCAACTTGAAGTCCCGACAAGCTGTTGTTCTTGAGACGTTATAGTACCTGCCCGCTCGACCGATATGGTTTCTATTGGTTCTACTTCGGTGCCGAGTACCACTTCGTCATAAGCTATAACCGGCAACGGCGGAACCGTTCGCGACAACATCGCCGCCAACGCTGAGCGTAATCTCGAATCGCACAGCAGGATTGCCTGCTCCTTACCATTATCCATCGCCGTTTTCCAGGCCTGTGCAATTTTCCTGCTTACATCCATTGCCATCTCAGCCGGTAAAGCCATCGTTATTACATCGGCTTCCTGTCTGAGGGTTGATGTCATCTGATGTTCGATCGCCGGTTCCAGCGTTATGGCTGAAATTTTACCGGCTTCGTCTTTGTACTGCTCGGTAATGGTTCTGCTTAAGGACTTGCGAACCACCTCCGTTAAAGTAGCTGTGTTTTTGGTTTTTGAAGCATTTTCTCCCAGTGATTCAAGTATTGCGGTTAATTCACGAATCGGTATTCTATCCTTTAAAAGGTTTTTAAGCACGCGCTGAAGCAGGCCGATAGTAACCTGTCCGTCGGCGCTAACAACTTCTCCGACCAATGACGGCTGAGTTTTGCGAAGCCGATCAACGAGAAGCTGAACATCTTCGCGGGTCAACAATTCATCAGCGTGTTTTTTTAGTGTTTCCGACAGATGCGTAATAAAGACAGATTCCGGGTCGATAACGGTGTATCCGTTTAATTCGGCTTTTTCCTTGTCGGCTGGTGTAATCCACAAAGCGGCCAAGCCGTAAACAGGTTCGCTGGTTTCTATACCCTTCACTTTGCTTTGAACGGTGCCCGAATCCATAGCGAGAAACATATCCGGTTCTAATCGCCCCTTTGCCACAGGAACATCCGCCAGCTTAATCTCGTAGGCTGTCGGTTCGAGACTGATATTGTCACGCAGCCGAACCAGGGGAATAATGATACCGAGTTGCTGGGCAAATTTTCTCCGCAGCGCACCGATACGCTCGAAGATAGTGCCGTTTTTACGAGGGTCAACCATACTAATCAGTCGCACGCCGACGTTTACAGAAACTCTGTCGATATCCAGCAATTCCTCGACCGGCTGTTTCTCCGCTTTTGACTGCTGCGATGGTGTCTCGATTTTTTTCTCACGGCCCTTTTCCTGCTTAGCCACGCCTCGTCCGGCAAAGGCGGCACCTGCGGCCAATAATAAAAATGGTATTTTAGGCAGGCCGGGTACCAGCGCCATCGCAGCTATGATTACAGATGCCATCACCAATGGCTGGCTGGTCTTAAGAAACTGCCTTGAAAGGTCCTGACCGACGCTGTGGCACGATGATATTTTAGTTACCAAAAAGCCCGAACTTATGGAGATTATTATCGACGGTATCTGGCTGACAAGTCCATCGCCGACGGAAAGAATAGAATAAGTCTTCATAGCCGAGCCCACCGTCATACCATGCGAATAACCTATAGCTATACCGCCGACGAGGTTGACTGCGGTGATTATCAGTCCCGCCTTGGCATCGCCGCGAATGAACTTGCTGGCGCCGTCCATTGCGCCGTAAAACTCGCTTTCCTTAACAATTTTTATTCTGCGTTCGTTGGCTTGTGCCTCGGTAATAGTTCCTGCGTTAAGGTCTGCGTCAATTGCCATTTGCTTGCCGGGCATAGCATCGAGTGTAAAGCGGGCGGAAACTTCGCTTATCCGCTCGGCACCTTTTGTAATTACTATAAACTGGATAACAACAAGGATTAAGAATATCACCAACCCGACGACAATGCTGCCGCCGGCAACGAAATCTCCGAAGGTCTGAATAATTTCCCCGGCATCGGCCTGTAAAAGTATCAATCTGGTTGAGGCCACGTTAAGAGAGAGGCGAAACAGCGTTACGAAAAGCAGCAGTGAAGGAAATGTAGATAAATCCAGCGCCTCTTTCGCTGACAGGGTAATTACTAAAACAGCCACCGCCAATGATATACTGCAGGCCAGAAGCATATCCAGCAATGATGTGGGCAGAGGGATTATAAGGGTGGCAAGAACCGTCACCATACCCACAACCATAATAACATTGCTGCGGGATGCTGAAGAGCCGCTCAGCAATCCTCTATCCTCT
>CAJVYN010000091.1 GCA_913009355.1 uncultured bacterium
TATGTAGTATTTTTTTTTTTCAAGCAGAAGACGGCATACGAGATAAAGGAATGTGACTGGAGTTCAGACGTGTGCTCTTCCGATCTATGGGCATTATTGCAGACTCTGTTAATTTGCTTATGACCAAAGATGATATAATCCGCTGTCCAAACTGCACACGAATACTTATTCTTGGTAATTCGCAGAGCTAATTCGTCGTGCGAAATGCGATACGACAGAGGGACTGACATATTGTCGAAACAAACAGAGCAAATAATTATTCACACAGATGGCGGCAGCAGAGGCAATCCCGGGCCAGCCGCTGCTGGCTTTGTTTTAACTGACCCCGCTGGAACTCAATTACAGGCAAAGGGCATCTTCATCGGCAGGGCTACGAACAACGTAGCCGAATACACGGCAATTGTAAAAGCCCTTGAAGCTGCAAAACAGATTGGCGCTAAGCGGGTAACGGTTTTCAGTGACAGCGAGCTGCTCGTCAAGCAGGTTAATGGCGAATACAGGGTAAAAAGCGAGCAACTCAGGCCCCTTTTCCAGCAGGCCCGCAAATTACTTGGTGAATTTGAAAATTGGAAAGTCCAACACGTTGCGAGGGAGAAAAACAAAGAAGCCGACAAGCTCGTAAACCGCTCTTTAGATTGTCGGCGGGACATTTCCGTGCCTCGTGCCTCGGGGCCCGTGACTCGAACAGAAAACGAGCGACGAGTCACTAGCGACGAGTCACGGACCAAGCCGATTCGGCTCGGCGTATTGCTCAGTGGTGGCGGAACAACGTTGATGAACATTCTCGAATACATAAAAAATGGTCGGCTAAATGCCGAAGTTGTTGTCGTAATAAGCTCACGCTCACGCGCAAGCGGTGTCGAAAAAGCAAAGATCGCCGGGCTGGACGTGAAAATCATCCGCAAAAAAGACTTCCCCGACATTGATGAATTAAGTAAACGTATCGAAGAAGAACTGGTAGCTGCGAATGTTGACTTAGTTGTCCAGGCCGGCTGGTTGTGCCTTTGGAAAATACCGGCTCGATATGAAAACCGTGTGATGAACATACACCCGGCTCTGCTTCCGAGCTTCGGCGGAAAAGGTATGTGGGGACATTATGTTCACGAGGCAGTTTTGAAACAGGGGTGTAAAATAAGCGGCTGCACAGTGCATTTTTGTACGAACGAATATGACAAAGGCCCGATAATCATCCAGCGATATTGTGAAGTCAAAGAAACAGATACTCCCGAAACCCTTGCCGCCAGAGTTTTTGAGCAGGAATGTATCGCATATCCGCAGGCTATAGAACTGTTTGCAAAAGGTAAATTGCTTGTTCTCCCGCCGGAGTCCCGAGGGCGAAATGGCAGAGTAAAAATAAAGTGAGCTAAAGTGAGCTAAAGTTAAAAAATACTCCATAATTTTAGGCATTTTACACTTCTTATGAACAGACGACAAAAAGCTATCTTAATAAAATTCGTAACTGTAATGGTTATTACGGTTGTTGTAGTCGTAGCAATGATTAACTTCAAGGATTGGGTCAACCACTCAGAAGCGATACGGGCGATGGAGCATCTCGGCCGAGTAGTCCTGGCGTGCCGAAAAGATAACGGCTCAGTGCCGCCTCAATCTTATGTCGATAGCATTAAAGAAAATTTGGAGGGGGCGGTTCGGCTCGGCGATTTGCAGTATAGGGCACGATGGCTTGACTTTGACTCAGGTCCGGATGAGATTTTAGCTTATACTGACAAAAAATATCATTCACTGCTTGTCGGCAGTGGATTTATTGTGCTAAGACTGGATGGCAGCGTAGAATGGATGGATAAACAAAAATTTGAAACGCTTTTAGCCGCACAGCAAAGCCCAATGGAACAACACCTGTCCCGATAGCAGCCGAGGGATTGAGATGATGTAAAAGCAGCCTGTGGCAATCTCGAACCTTGATTCGGGCCTTTTTCAACAGCCCCCTTGTCCCTAATTTTTATTTTGGCCGTGCAACGGCATGTTTGCTTTCACTTGGCTCCTTTATCTCAAAGCCCTCAAGTTTTAAGTGATCTTCGTCCTGCACGTCAATCTTTATAAGGTTTTTCTTTTTAAATTCGCCTCGCAGCAGAGCTTCTGAAAGCGGGTCTTCTATATAGTGTTCGATAGCTCTTCGCAGTGGTCTTGCCCCGAATTCCGGACTGTAACCTTTGTCGATAAGAAATTCCTTGGACTGCTCGTTCAATTCCAGTTTCAACCCATGCTCAACCAGTCGCTTAAATACCTTCGCAAGTTCGTACTCAACAATAATCTGCAAATCTTTTCTCGTCAGTGCCCTGAAGACTATGGTGTCATCGACCCGATTTAAGAACTCCGGCCTGAAGTGCCGCTCGACTTCTTTATGAAGCATTTCTTTCATTTTCTCATAGTTTGCCTCCGCGGTTTTCTTCCCGAATCCGAATCCGCCGTTGCTTTTTATCAATTCGGCGCCAATGTTGCTGGTCATAAGAATAATGACGTTTTTGAAGTCAATGTGTCGTCCGAAACTGTCGGTCAGCCTACCTTCGTCCATAATCTGCAGCAGCATATTGTAAACGTCTGGATGTGCCTTTTCAATTTCATCGAGCAGCAGTACAGCGTAAGGCCGTCGCCTAATTCTCTCTGTCAGTTGTCCACCTTCTTCATAGCCCACGTACCCTGGAGGCGCCCCCACGAGTCTGCTGACATTGTGCTTCTCCATAAACTCGCTCATATCGAGTTGAATCAGAGCATTTTCATCGCTGAACATAAACTCGGCGAGTGCTTTTGCCAGCAGTGTTTTTCCTACCCCGCTTGGACCGAGCAGTATGAAGCAGCCCATAGGGCGATTCGGGTCTTTCAGGCCGCTTCTGCTGCGTCTGACCGCTTTTGCCACAGCATTGATAGCCTCATCCTGCGAAACGACCCGCTTATGCAGTTCTGCTTCGAGTTCCAAAAGCCGCTGTGTTTCCTTCTTTTCCAGCCTGGTCAGAGGAACTCCTGTCATCTTGCTGACGACCTCTGCAATAATCTCTGTATCTACTACGCCGGTCGCCTCTTTATTTTTGTCGTACCATTTTTTGTGTAGCTGGGTTTTATCGTCTAAAAGACGTTGTGCCTCGTCCCTCAATCTGGCTGCCCGTTCATAGTCAGCGTTTTTGACCGCCTCATCTTTTTCTCTTTGCAGTTTTTCTATTTTTTCTTCAATCCTGGTCAAATCCGGCGGAGGAGTCATATTCTTAAGTCGCACTCTTGCGCCAGACTCATCAACCACATCTATCGCCTTATCGGGCAGGCATCTTCCTGTAATGTATCTGGTTGACAACTCTATCGCCTGGTAAAGAGCCTCGTCTGTAAAACGTACCCTATGGTGTGCCTCGTATCGGTCTCGTAATCCTTTAAGTATATCCAAAGTCTCGTCCTTCGAGGGTGGCTCAACAATTATCGTCTGGAACCGCCTTTCAAGAGCGCCGTCTTTCTCAATATGTTTTCTATACTCGTCTAAAGTAGTAGCGCCGATACACTGCACTTCCCCTCTGGCAAGGGCGGGCTTGAGCACATTCGATGCATCGATAGCGCCCTCCGCTCCGCCGGCACCCACCAGCGTGTGCAGTTCGTCAATGAAAAGTATCACGTTCTTTGCTCTTTTAACCTCGTTAATGACCGCCTTTATGCGCTCTTCGAATTGACCACGGTATTTTGTTCCCGCCACCATCATTGCCAGGTCCAGCACGACAATCCGCTTGTCTCTGAGGATTTCAGGCACTTGTTTGCCGATTATCTGCTGGCTGAGGCCCTCGACAATAGCGGTTTTGCCGACTCCTGCTTCGCCTAACAGAACCGGATTATTTTTCGTGCGTCTGCAGAGCACCTGTATCAATCGCTCAATCTCGTTGCTTCTGCCGATTACCGGGTCAAGCTCGTCGTTGGCCGCCAATTGGGTCAGGTCTCTGCCGAAGCTGTCCAGTGCCGGCGTTTTGCTCTTTGGTTTGCCTCGGCCAATGGCTGGCGCCATTTTCATCCCAAGGCCGGCGGGTTCTTCGTCCACGCCGGCTCCAAGCAGATTTAAGACCTCCTGGCGCACATCCTCAAGTTTCAAACCCAGAGCCATAAGAACCTGAGCCGCTATCCCTTCGCTCTCCCGCAGCAGACCTAACAAGATATGTTCGGTGCCGACATAATTATGGTTGAGCGCCCTGGCCTCTTCGATTGCGTACTCGATAACCTTTTTGGCTCGTGGTGTCTGCGGCAGTTTGCCCATTGTAACCATATCGGGGCCGCTTTTAACGTGTTTTTCCACTTCGAGACGCAGCTTTTTTATATCCACATCCAGGTTTTTCAGGACTGTAGCGCCCACTCCGCTGCCTTCTTTAACTAATCCGAGAAGAACATGCTCGGTCCCTATGTATTCGTGGTTAAATCGCTGCGCCTCCTGGTTAGCCAGCGCCATAACTTTACGTGCACGGTCTGTAAAACGCTCAAACATTTTTTACCTCGTTCGTATTTCGTATCTTGTTAATGGCTATCGGCCATTAAGATTTGGTTGGTTTAGTGATATTATATCATACTTTATTTGCTGTAACAATGTTTTCCTCTTAGTCTGAGTTTTATCGACAGAAAACGACCCCGACTTTTCAGCTACCTACACAAAATCTGCACTTTTAGTGCCCAAAGGCAGTCGTAATCCACAAAAAAACAAGTTTTTTTGAGTTCTTTATAATACCTTTGCATAACAGGCATTTTAGACATACATTGTAATGTCGAATATAAAAGTTTGTACGAAACGAATTTGACGGCATTTAATTCAGGGAGGTACTGAAGATGATCAGACCAAAAAGATGTTTAGAAAATACTGTTGTGGCAGTGTTGTTGATTTTATTCGCTGCTGCGGGACTATGGGCGGAACCTGCAAAGAAAGCTGCCGGAACTGGCCGTGCCCAGCCGGTGGGCGCTTCGACAACTGATAAACTGCTGCAAATGGTGCCGGCAGAGAGTCTGTTTGTCGTGCGAGTGAACAATCTTGATTACACCCTCAACACAATAGACCAGTTTTTAGCCGGCCTTTCGCCTATGCCAATGGGGGTTTCGATGCTGGTGCGTATGCAGTTTGCGAATGTGTTGGGCAGTCCGGAACTAAATGGCGTGAATATGGCGGGCAGTTTTGCGATTTTTGCCGTGGCGGTGCCCGACGAATCGACGGAAACTGACGCAATTCCGGATGTGTTTATCGGCGGACTTGTTCCTGTTACAGATTATAAGCAGTTTATCAGCGGCAATCCGAATTTAGGCCAGCCGGACGAAAAAGGGGTTTCTAAAATCACAAGCCAGACAGGGCCCGCAATGCTGATTACGCAGGCCGGTAATTTCGCATTGGTAAGCCCGGCGGAAAATTATGACAAGCTGGTCGCGATGGCAAAATCGATTTCGGACGGAAAGGCAGCCGGGCTGGCGAGCGTTCTCGATGCCGATGAGGCCAAAATGGCTATAGAAGAGCCGTTGTGGATATATGGAAATGTTCAGCAGGCGTCCAGTGTTTTCGGACATACAGCACTCGGCCAGCTTGAGCAGATAAAGGCGAAGATGGCCGAATGTGCAGACCCGAACATGCAGGGGCCGATGGCAAACCCGGCGGCGATAATGGGTGCGTATGCCGGCTTACTTGAGACGCTGATGAAAGAGACTAAAGCTGTAACGCTGACAGCCAATCCAAAGCCGACAGTGTTAAATCTGACAGTGATCGTTTCAGCGGTGCCGGGCACGGATATGGCGAATATGCTTGTGGCTGAGGCTTCAGCGGGGCAGGAGAATAAGCTCTTAGGGTATCTGGAAGACGGGGCTATGATGAATTTCGCCTTCAAGGTAAATAAAACTTTATGGAATCGAATCAATGAGAAGGGTATCGATTTGATGGCGGCAATTGCCGGCGAGGGTATGACATCCGAGGATATAGCGAAAATGAAAACGCTGGCGACGGATTCAATCAGCTCTCTCGGCGGCTCGATGGTATGTTCGTTTTCGGTTGACGCAAAAAACAAACCGCCGTTTGCACTCAAGTATGTTATGGCGATTGAGGATGAGAAAACGTTCAACCGTGTCATTGAAGAAGCTGTGGAGATGTTTAATTCCAGCGGTATCACTGATTTTTATAAGAAAATGGGAATGGATACCAGCTTTACAATAAAGCGGGGCGTTGACAGTTACAAAGGCGTTTCGATAGATTCAGCTAAGTTAGTGATGAAGCCAGCCGACACGAATTCACCACAGGCGCAAATGATAAATGCTGTGTACGGCGATGGATTTGATTACAGATGGGCGATAGTTGACGGATTATGTGTTTACGCTATTGGCGGTGATGTGGATTCGGCGATACGCAAGCTGATTGATACGGTCAAGGCAGGCGGTTCGAAGCAGATGGCCTCTGAGATAAAGTCGGCCCTGACACTTCTTCCGGATGCAGGCAAGGCCGATTTTATGGCCACGTATAATCTAATGCGTGTATTCAAAATGGCGATGTCTATGGCGCCTGTGCCGATGCCGCAGATGGATATTCCGACAAAAAGCAATGTTGTTTTCGCAGGTAGAATCAGTAATGGAAAGATGGCTGTTCAGATTGCCCTGCCGAAAGAGCATTTGACCGAGATTATGACGGCAGTGATGATGATGCAGCAGCAAATGATGCAGCAGATGCAGGAACAGCCGATGATGATACAGCAAAATTCGTGGACGTGTTCGATGCATCCGCAGGTGCGTATGCCGCAAAAGGGTAAATGCCCAACGTGTGGGATGGAATTGGCGCCGGTTGGTCCGAAGGCAAAGTAAAGTCTATGAAAAAGTGTCCTTTTTGTGCAGAAGAAATTCAGGATGAGGCTATAAAGTGCCGTTTTTGCGGTGAGTTCCTCGATAGAGCCGGTAAGTCAAAAACAAGATGGTGTTTTTCCACGTCTGTTGTTGTGGTTGCTCTGCTGTGTTTGGGGCCGCTGGCCCTGCCGCTTGTATGGTTTAACCCGCGCTACAAAATAATTATAAAGCTCATAGTTACAGTCATCGTTATCGTGGTCAGTATCGGCTGTTATTATCTTACAATGGATACATATCATCGATTGACAGAGCAGATAAGGGCGCTGGGAATTAAGTAGCGGACAGTGTCTGCAGGTAGTGAATAAGCCGTTAGAAAATAACCTTCCCATGTTTTATCTAAGCGTTAAATTAACTTGACGAATTGCAGGCGGATTCATACACTTATTTCTTTGTCTAATCGCTGTTTTCAGGAATTTAGAAGGTGAAAGAGGCTATTGCAAAAGCTGGGGCGCTCATCGAGGCGATGGGATATATCCGGCAGTTCCGCAGCCGAATCGTGGTTGTAAAACTCGGAGGAAGCGTACTCGACGATACTTCTCTGCAAAAAAAACTTTTGACCGATATCGCCTTTATGGCTACCGTCGGAATGCAGCCGATTATCATCCACGGCGGAGGAAAGGCGATTACAGAAGCTATGAGCAGGGCAGGTCTTGAAGCTGTATGGGTGCAGGGACGCCGATATACCGACCAGCGAACCCTGACAATCGCGGAGCATACGCTCGTGCATAAAATCAATACCCCTATCTGTGAAACCCTCACTGAATTAGACTGTGAGCCGATGGGACTGCATTCGCTGGCCAGTTGCGTATTGTTTGCAGAGCCCCTGAGACTGGCCGGCGAGGATGGACGAAAACTCGACCTCGGATTAGTCGGAACGGTTTCTGAAATAAACGCCCATCTGCTGGAGACGCTCTGTGCCGACGGTACTATACCGGTTATCGCCCCGGTGGCTAAAGATAAGGCGGGCGGAAAGTTAAACGTCAACGCTGACAGTGCGGCCGGCAAGGTCGCCGCAGCGGTGCAGGCGGAAAAACTCGTTGTCGTAAGCGACACACACGGAATACGAACCGATATAAACGACCCGGACAGTTGGGTATCGAGTCTGGACGAGACGCAAATTAAAGATATGATTGATTCCGGTATTATTACCGATGCAATGTTCCCGAAGGTCGAGGCCTGCCTGACGGCGCTGGAAGCGGGAGTCAAAAAGGCACATATTATCGACGGGCGAATCGAGCATTCGCTGCTGCTGGAAATCTATACCGATAAGGGCATAGGAACACAGATAGTAAAAAATTAACCGCAGAGAACACAAGGAAAAAATTAAAATGCAAAATGCAAAATGCAAAATGACAAAGCAAAATTCAAAAATGAGTTTAAGAAAAGATTGTATAACTTTACACTAAAACTTATAGAATTCCTGGATAGATTACCAAAAGATAATGTTTCAAAAAGGATCGGCGACCAATTATTACGCAGTGGCACAAGTATTATTGGAAATTATATTGAAGGACAAGCTGCAAGCAGCAAAAAAGATTTTACTAATTTTTTCAATACTTCTCTTAAGTCGACTAATGAGAGTAAATTATGGTTTGCATTACTTCGTGATAGCAAGCGTGCTAAACCTGAAGAAGTTGCCTGGTTCTTAAATGAGCTTAACGAAATCGCAAATATCTTTGCTTCGAGTATTCTTACGCTTAAAGGTAGAAAATAATTTTACATTTTGATATGTCATTTTGATATTTGCATTTTGTTTTTTGATATTTTGATGATATTTACACTTTGATATTCGATTTATCAGAGGCCTTTGTGATAGAACAGGAAAGGATTATGACAACGCAGGAGACAATTGATTTGTTTGATAAATACGTTATCGCTAATTACAGCCGATTGGAGCGGGTTATCGTCAAGGGCGAAGGATGCTATCTGTATGACGCCGACGGTAATAAAATTCTGGATATGTTTCCCGGCTGGGCGGTCAGCGGGATAGGACATTGCCATCCGAAGGTCGTTGAGGCCATCCAAAAACAAGCCGGCCAGCTTCTGCATATCGATAATACCTTCTACTCCGAGCCGCAGGGTAAATTGGCAAAACTGTTAAGCGAGCGGGCCTTCGGAGGAAAGTGCTTCTTCTGCAACAGTGGAGCAGAGGCAAACGAGGCGGCACTGAAACTGGCACGGCTGCATACTACTCAGGAAAAATATAAATTCATTACCGCTGAGGGCAGCTTCCACGGACGAACCTTCGCTACACTCACTGCAACCGCTCAGCCAAAACATCACGAGGGCTTTCTGCCACTACTGCCCGGCTTTGTTTATGTGCCGTTTAATGATATAGCCGCACTGGAATCGGCATTCAGCGAGGAGGTTGCAGCCGTTATGGTCGAGCCGATCCAGGGTGAAGGCGGAATAAATATCGCCACCGCCGAATATATGGAGGCCATTCGCCGGCTCTGCTATGAAAACGGCGCGCTGATGATCTTAGACGAGGTACAGACCGGAATAG
>CAJVYN010000092.1 GCA_913009355.1 uncultured bacterium
GGCATACGAGATAAAGGAATGTGACTGGAGTTCAGACGTGTGCTCTTCCGATCTGCCTATGGTTTTATTGAAAACCGGCAGGCGTTTTTTCTGGCGGATGTTTAGATTAGGATTGCTATGGCTGCCGATTTATTGCATTTTGATATGGCTGACTTTTTTAGTAACAAAACCGTTAACATCTGTAAATACAGGTTTTTTTGAGACTGCCACGTTGTCTCCCTTACTCTACCAATTTTATTTTACCGCACCAAGCCTGATTTTAATTAAACCTTTATTACTTATTCCTGCGATAATAATCGTTCTGGATTGTAAGGTTTTGGAAGGTTTCAAGTACCTGAAAAGGTACAGACTTTTTGATGCGATGGGATTGCCAATACTGTTTTTAATTTCGATAATATTTTCTTTTTCCTGGGTATTACTGCCAAAAGCAGAAGAGATTAAAACGATTTTGCAGTATATTCCAATAATCGTCCATCTGATTACAGGGCAATTTCTGAGCTTGATGATTGCCGTTACTGCGGTAAGATTTGTAGCCTCTCTCGATTTAGTATATGATGACCAGCCGGTTTCTTCGGATTTTGAAGATTTGAAGGAATAAGTTTTGAAAAACAAGTTTTCAGGCAAATTCATTGTCCTTGACGGCCCGGACGGCTGCGGAAAGAGTACGCAGGCAAAACTTTTAGCCGAATGGCTAAAAGAACAGAGCGTCGCGGTCGAAAGTTTCCGCGACCCCGGCGCAACCGCTATCGGCGAAAAGATTCGGCAAATCCTGCTCAACCCCGAACATACGGCGATGAGTACCCGGACGGAACTGCTGCTTTATATGGCTGCAAGAACGCAGCTTTGGGCGGAAAAAATAGCTCCGGCATTGGAGGCAAATAAATGTGTCGTACTCGACAGATGGCTGTCAAGCACCTGCGCCTATCAGGGCTGTGCCGGCGGTTTTGGTATGGAAAGGATTATAAAACTTGCTACAGACTCTCTCGAACGGCCCTGGCCCGACCTGACTATCATACTCGATGTCGATTTGCAAACCGGGGTTAATCGGCTTTGCGGCCGGCCCGATAGAATGGAGCAAAAAAGTGACGAGTATCATCAAAAGGTCCGCGAAGGTTTCCTGGAGCTGGCTGAAAAACAGAAAAACTTCGTAGTAATTGATGCCGCCGGTGATATTGAAAGCGTTCACAAAAAAGTAATAGAAATAATAGTACAGGCGGATTTTAATAAATGTCACTAAAAGAAATTTTTTGTCAGGACAAGCCGATGAGTATTTTGCAAAGGGCTTTTGCTGCGAACAAATTGGCGCACGCATATATCTTTGCCGGCCCTGAAGGCGTGGGCAAGTTCAAGACCGCCCGCGAATGGGCCAAGATGCTGCTCTGCAAAAGTCCAGTCGGGAAAAAAACGGAAAAAAAACGATCACCGCTTTCGGGCGACGAGCAACGAGCGACGAGCGACGATATATTCGCCGACAGTTGTGGTTCGTGCCAATCCTGCCGATTGCTCGAAGCCGGCTCACATCCCGACTTCAATCCTGTCTATAAGGAGCTGCGCCAATTCACTAAAGACGGCAAGGACAAAAAACCGCCCCTCGATTTGCCCATCGATGTCATTCGGGAATTTTTCATCGAACAGGTATCAAAAAAACCGACCTTGTCGGAAAAGAAAGTTTTTGTTGTCAGCGAGGCCGAAAAGTTAAACGCCTCCTCGCAGAACTGCCTGTTAAAAGTCCTGGAAGAGCCGCCCGAATACTGCAGCATTATCCTGTTATGCACACGTCTGGAAAGGCTCTTGCCGACAACCAAATCAAGATGTCAGACAATACGTTTCTCTACCCTCGATGAAGAGAGGATAATCGAGAAGCTAAAAGAGATGGGCCTTGAAGATGTCCCTGCTCAATATTTTGCCCGCCTCGCCGGGGGCAGTTTAGGCCGGGCCTGCCGGTGGGCTGATCTTGAGCTGGCCGGTGCAAATCTTTACAGGGCTAAAAAAGACCTGATAAACTCTCTGGCCGGCTACGAGTATGCCGAAGCTCTGGACAGGGCCCAGCAGCTTTTGGATGAGAGTAAAAAAATCGCCGCCGCCTGGGCCAAACTCGATAAGGCCACCAGTAAAAGCGATATCAATCGAAGAACCCAAAAAACCCTCATCCAAATAATCATATCAGCTTTGCACGATGCAATGAAACTAAATATCACGACAGGCCATGGCCTTGTCAATTTCGACCAGAAAGAGCAAATAGAAAGTATAGCCGGGCGCTTCGACCCTGAACAGTCGGCAGAAAAAATCGCCGATACCTATGAAACGATGCGATGGATTGATTCTAATGTTAACGAAAAGCTCATTTTTGAACAGCTATTGTTAAACCTTGCTGTTTCTGATAAAATAGTCGTTAGTATTTAGCCGTTAGTCCGTAAGGACTCCATAGGAGTATTTAGTGCCCCTGAGGGGCCTCAATTGACTATTCACTAACGACTATTCACTATTAAAGTAGGTAGTTGAAATGGCAAAAACTTCGGCAACAAAGCCTAAGCAGGCAAAAAACAAAAAATATATGTTGGTCCGTTATGGCCGGATGGATACGCTCGCCTGGTTCGAGCATCACGAAACCCAGATACCCAAAGTACCCACCCGCGTCGTGGTAAAAACCGACAAGGGCCTTGAGTTGGGCCATCTCGTAGGCCGGTTCTGCTCTTACAAATCAGGGCAATTCAGACTAAGCCAGGACCAGGTCAAAAAATATTTCGATGACAGCCAAATCGATTTCTCCGGTAAACCTGCCGGCAAAGTCATCCGTTATGCAACCGCTGAGGATATAAGCGAAGAAAGGCACCTGCGAAAAATCGTAGAAGAAGAGATAAAATGCTGCAAGCGCTTCATCGAAGAACTTGGCCTTCCGATGAAAATAGTTGATGCAGAGCACATATTTGGCGGTGAGCGCATAATCTTTTACTTTGCCTCTGACGGCCGGGTTGACTTCCGCGATCTGGTGAAAAAAATCGCACACGAATACCAGTCGAGGATTGAAATGCGGCAGGTCGGCGCGCGCGACGAAGCCAAACTGCTCGGCGATGTAGAAAGCTGCGGACAGCAATGCTGCTGCCAGAGGTTCCTCAAGGCCTTAAAGCCGGTCAATATGCGAATGGCCAAAATGCAAAAGGCAACCCTTGACCCTTCAAAAATCTCCGGCTATTGCGGCAGACTGAAGTGCTGCCTGCGATATGAAGATAAAACTTACACAGAGCTTAAAAAACGACTGCCAAAAAGGAACACTAAGGTAAAAACCCAGCAAGGCGAGGGTAGAGTTGTAGATACCCAGATATTAACCCAGCTTGTCATAGTAGAATACAAAGACGGAAAAAAAATAGCTGTCGGCCTCGATGAGCTTGAGATAATCCCCTCAGCAGCAACAGAAAAAACGAAAAACCAGAAACCAAAAGCGCAAAACGAAAAACCAAAAACGCAAAACGAAAAACCAAAAACGCAAAACGAAAAACCGAAAGCGTAAAACTAAAAACTATGCCGCGCAAAATCATTGTAACATCAGCTCTGCCTTATGCAAACGGCCCGATACACATAGGCCACCTGGTCGAATATCTCCAAACCGATATTTGGGTGCGCTTTCACAAAATGTGCGGCAACCAGTGTCTTTACTTCTGCGCCGATGATGCGCACGGCACCCCCATTATGATAAGTGCCCGTGCCGCCGGTATAACTCCTGAAGAGCTAATCGAGCGGGTGCATAAAGAGCACAAGGCGGATTTCGACGGCTTTTTGGTGGAGTTTGACAATTATTACTCGACCCACTCACCTGAAAATAAATACTTTAGCGAGCTGATTTTTGGCCGTTTGAAGCAGGCCGGCTCAATTGTCGAAAAAACAATCGAACAGACCTATTGCGAAAATTGTAAAATGTTTCTGCCTGACAGATACATTCGCGGCACCTGCCCGCGGTGTAAGGCCGAGGACCAGTACGGTGATTCCTGTGATAAATGCGGCGGTACACATCAGCCGACCGAACTGATTAACCCGGCCTGCTCAACCTGCTCTACTCCGCCGGTCCGCAGAGAAAGCCGGCATTACTTTTTCAAACTGGCCGATTACGAACAACAACTCAAGGAGCTTATCACAGCCGGCTATACGCAAAAAACCACCGCTAACAAGCTCGATGAGTGGTTCAGTACCGGCCTTAAGGACTGGGACATCTCCAGGGACGGACCCTATTTCGGCTTCAAAATCCCTGGGGAAGAAGATAAATTCTTCTACGTCTGGCTCGATGCCCCTATCGGATATATGGCCTCAGCTAAGAACTACTGTGATAAGAACAACCTGGATTTTGACAAACTCTGGAACAGTAATGAATACGAACTTTATCACTTTGTCGGCAAGGACATTATGTATTTCCATGCGTTGTTTTTCCCTGCGACATTAATAGGGGCCGGCTTCAAGACCGCCGACAAGCTTTTCGTCCACGGCTTTCTGACTATAAATGGCGAAAAAATGAGCAAGTCAAAAGGTACTTTCATAAAAGCAAGTACCTATTTGAAATACCTGAACCCCGAAACGCTGCGATACTACTACGCAAGTAAACTAACCGGCGGAATTGAAGATATAGATTTGAGCATCGAAGATTTTACAAATAAAATTAACTCTAATCTGGTCGGCAAACTTGCGAACCTTGCCTCTCGTTCCGGCCCAATGCTGACAAAAAAACTTGATTCTCAGCTCGGCCAATTAGACACCGCCGGCAGAGAATTAATAAGTAAGCTAACTGCTGCAAAAGGGCAAATTACAGAGAATTACGAAAATCTCAATTATGCCGCTGCCGTCCGCACAATTACCGCCCTGGCTGACGAGGCAAATCGATATGTCGAGCAGAATCAGCCGTGGATAACTGTAAAAAACGATTTAGAAAAGACACGAACGACCCTTACAGCGGTAATAAACGCTGTACGCATCCTGACGATTTACTTAAAACCCATTCTGCCCGAATATGCCGAAAAAATAGAAAAATTCCTCAATATCGATAAACTAAGTTTTGCAGATGTCGAAACAGTACTGCAGAATCGCAAGATAAACAATTTTGAACGATTAGCTGATAGAATTGATAAAAGTAAGGTAATTGCAATGATAGAAGAAAGTAAAGAAGCTCAGATCGCTGCCCCAGCGGCGACGGACTCCGTTGAGCCGATTAAACCGCAATGTACAATTGAGGATTTTGAGAAAATTGATTTGCGCATTGCCAGGGTGGTAAAGGCCGAACCGGTTGAAGGTGCTGACAAACTGCTGCGTTTGCAGTTGGATTTGGGTGGGGTGCAAAAACAAGTTCTCGCCGGCATCGCCTGCGCTTATAAGCCGGACGAGTTGGCCGGCAAAACCGTGGTCTGTTTAGCCAATCTAAAGCCCAGGAAGATGAGGTTTGGCACATCCGAAGGTATGATTCTGGCAGCCGGGCCCGGCGGACAAGATATTTTTATCCTCTCCGCCGCCAGCGGAGCAGAGCCAGGCCAGAGAGTGAGTTAAGCGTTAATCGCAGAGCAGCATAGCCGGGATGGTACCCATCGCACCATTTCCGATTATGTAAATGTTCTTGACCACAGGCGTGCGTTAGCACAACCATTTACAGTAATGTCAATCCTGGTATATCAGACGTATCATTGTGAAGTCTGAAAGGCCGTGGCAATCTCAAAATGTTTAGCCCCGCCACCTGTGGTTGGGGTTGTGGTCATTCCGAGCGCAGTCGAGGAATCTATTAAAATTAACCACTGATTAACACCGATTAGCACGGATTTATTGTTCCACGGACATCGTTATGTTTAGCTCCGTCCTCTGGGCGGAGTTGTTTAGCCGTAGTCGGTACGACGACGCTCTTTGTCATTGCAAGGCCTGCAACGCAGGCCGCGGCAATCTCAAAGAATAGCCAGTAATAAATTTCGCATTTTCTGGTTTATTATGACTTGATGATTCTGGACGAGTTGGGATCTTTGCCAAAGTGGAAACTGAATAAAAAAACCACAAATCTTTTGTCATAGATTATAACAGAAGTGTCAGATTAAATCTTGACTATTCCACTTTATCCATGTTCCCACCACGCACATATTTTAGCCAGAATCCCTAACAACGCACCTAAAAAAGCAATAAAAAGCCCCCAGCTTTCACCCCCACAAGCCGCGGCAATCCCAATCAATATCATTAACAATCCAATTAACATAGCTCCTTTATATCCCTTGCCGGTTTTCTCAATCGTTTGAACTTTTTTATCTTCTCTTTCATCTTCACAATCAAATATTAAATCTTCCAAATCATCACCTGTAATACCTTTTGGGATATTGATTCCTAACCTGCGGGCTTTTTGTATTTGTTTTTTCGTAGGCCAATCTTCTTCGACTGCTCGGTCAATTAGTTTTGATAATTCATCTCTGGTAGGGTTTTTAGGTATTTTAATGCCAAGGTCTTTAGCATATTCGATTTGCCTTTCGGTAGCCGGCGGGGCAGGAAGTATTCTTGTTTTTTCCTTATCAACAACAGTGCCATCGCTTGCAGCCATTAGAATAGCTTGTTCTTCGTCTTTGGCTTCATAGATGCGAACCCGTTTCCTGCCGGTCTCACGCCCAAAACCAACAATTTCAAAACGCGGCATTGATTATTTCCCTCGGTTCTGTTTTGTCAATTGCTTTTCAACAGCAATAATCTGATATTGACTCAGGTTTAACGGACTGATTATTGGTATAGTCGCAGAGTTACCTAAGACGGTCTCATAAGTTTTCTTACCCTGAATTATTAACGGCATATCATATTCCATATAGTCCCCGTCAGAGTAACTGGTTGTATCAATACCAGTAAGCCATAATCTTTTTGAGTATATTTTGATCGGCTCACGTTTGAATTGTTCTTTTCGATATATTAAATCTATGGCCGCATTGTTCTTATCGATAATTTGTATTAGCTTTATATAGTCTCGCCCCCAAGTATTTTCATATCCAAACTTTTGATATGATGTAAGATTGGCAGCATTAGGATAACTCCAACTTTCGTAGTTGTGGCGTTGGTTTTTTGTATCCAAATATGCGATAGTCCCGGAGCCAGCTGATTCAAAATTATCTGAAACGAGGATTAAGTTTTTATCATCAACTTCTATCTTGTTCTTTCTACACAATACGAGCAGTCGTTTATTCCTTTTTTTTTGCTCTGCCAATTGTTTTTTGAGTCGATTGATAGTTTTTCTTGCTCGACTAATCATTTTCTCCGACTGCTCAATTTCGGTTTTCAGACGTGCAATTTCAGACTCTTGCGATTCAGTTGATAAGCCGAATACAGGAACGGTCAATAAAGATATTGCCAAGAGGATTATCGTTTTTTTCATTTTCATCCTATCAAAATTTCTATATCACCTTAAATTCTATATTTTCAACATCGAAAGAAAAAGGAAAGAAAAAGGGTCAGGAGCATTTTTTTCAACATGTGGCTATACTTCTGTGCGAAATCTGCGTCTAAAAAAGCATAGACAGGCGCGTCCTGAGCTTTCGAAGGGATAACAGGATAAATTCAAAAAGAAATAATTCCGTCCGTCAATCCTGTAATCCCGTCCAAAAACTCTCTGCGTCTCCGCGGTAAATTTCTTTGTGCCTTTTTACTTTTTGATCTGCGTAAATCTGTGTGAATCCATGTCTAAATTTTCTTTGTGTCTTTGCCCTTTTTTCTTTTGTGCAATTTTTCCCGATTTTTACTCAAAAGCGCTCACTTTTTTACACATTTCGACTCATTTTTCGCACGTTTTCGAATATTTTCGCTCGTTTTTGTTCGTTTCGTCTTTGCCTATTTCACCCAAGCCCCGCAAGCTAACGCGACAACCTCATTTTTACCCCCAAAGCAAGCATCCCTCTTGGAAAAATAACCAAAACATGTCAAATTCATCAAATTCCGGACAATTTCTATTCTCTTTTTTTTCATTCTATGTGATTTACTGCAGCGCAGAATCCTTTTCGATTACCTTTTTTTCCTGGCTCTTTTTGAACTCAGCTAATTTCTCAGCTAAGGATTTGTCGGACAGAGCTAAAATTTGCACAGTCAGGATAGCTGCGTTTTTCGCCCCTGCTTTTCCTATTGCCACAGTTGCCACCGGCACGCCGGGCGGCATTTGCATTGTGCTGAGCAGTGCATCGATTCCCTCTAACCCGCCTGCCGAGATTAACGGCACACCGATAACCGGCAGCATCGTTCGTCCCGCCAATGCACCAGCCAGATGAGCAGCCATACCCGCTGCTGCAATAATCACTTTTATCCCGTTTTCAGCAGCCGTTTCGGCGAATTCAGCCGCTATTTGTGGCGTCCGATGCGCTGAAATTATCCGCACAGCGGGCGTAATACCAAATTCACCGAGCATCTCAACACAGCTTCGCATCACCGCCATATCACTATCAGAGCCCATCACCACCGCTACAGCGGTTTTCTTTTCAGATTCAGATACCATATTGTTTTTCCCACCTTTCAGGTTATAATAATTCAAGGTCCTAAGCTATACCGTAATATAATATCTTAATGCTGTAAATGCAAGCAATTGGATGCTGAAGATGCAAACAAGAAAAGCCATTGTCGCAGGTCAATTTTATCCCGGCCGGCACGATTCCTGCGCCGGCGAAATCAGCGAATACCTTGAACAGAGTTCGCCGAGCGAGTCATTGCCCGAAACGCTGATAGCCGGCATTGTTCCGCATGCCGGCTGGGCGTTCAGCGGCCGGCTCGCAGCTATGGTCTTCTCAGCCATAAAGCAGCAGCACGAGAAAGTACATACCTTTGTAATATTCGGAGCCGCTCACAGCTATTTCGGTCAATCGCCTGCTGTTTATGACAGGGGCAACTGGATAACACCGCTGGGCGAAGTGGCTATTGATGAGGAATTGGCTGGGGCGGTATTAGAGAGTGGTCGGGCTGTCAGCGACCCTGCCGCACACCGCTCCGAGCACAGTATTGAGGTACAGGTCCCGTTTATACAGTATCTTTTTGCCGGCGCAAAGATACTGCCCATTATTGTCCCTCCGGGCGAGCAGTCGTTGGCATTGGGCGAAAGTATTGGCGAGATTATCAGCGCCGACGAACACAGGAAATTCATTTGTATCGGCTCAACCGATTTGACTCATTACGGCCCGCGTTATGGCTTTACACCGATGGGAACCGGCGCCGATGCTATCCGCTGGGCCAGCCGGGCCAACGACCAGCGGTTCATTGATTTGGCCTTGAAACTTGATCCGGAAGCAATGCTCACACGCGCCGCTGAGAATTGCAA
>CAJVYN010000093.1 GCA_913009355.1 uncultured bacterium
TTTTTTTTCAAGCAGAAGACGGCATACGAGATAAAGGAATGTGACTGGAGTTCAGACGTGTGCTCTTCCGATCTATAATGGCTCCTAAGGTCGGTTTTATTGTTAGTTTCAAGTCCATTGAACCGTTCGAGCCTCAAACAGCCAGAGAACTTCTAAAAGCGTTTAATGAAAATCATCCTCGCGGCATACGTACACACCATTTCAGAACTCAGGTGCAGGGTAGAAAATTGATAGGATTTATTTGTGTTGACAACAAGGCGGGTAAAATGGCAATCGTAAACATGCTCGAAAAAACTGATAGATTAATGCTGGTGGATGTTAGAGCGGTTACCGCCAAAGAGCTTGAAAAATACTACCTTTTGGGACAACCTTCGATGCCATTACCAGATAAAGAAATTATTGGTACTTGGCGAAGCGTCGATTTTGTCAGAGAAGTTGAGTATTTCAAACCCGGCGAAAAACAATGGACAGATGACTTGTATCTCAAAAGGCTGACTTTTTATAAAGATGGTAAAACCTCTGGTCCCTGGACGTGGAAAGATGGCTACCTGTGGCATCCTGGCAATCGAACTAAAGCCCGCTATCTTATAAAAAAGATGGACGGTTCGACGTACCTGTTTATGGAATGGATGAGCGACGAAGTCACGATACGCGGACAAAAACCCCCGTATTATGTAATGAAAAAAGTCCCCACAACGGTAAGGAGTCAGCCCCTTGAAGGGCTGATAGCTCACTGGAAATTTGACGAAGGCAGCGGAAACACAGCTTACGATTCAGCAGGCAAAAACAACGGAACCATCCATGGGGCAAAATGGACAACCGGCAAAATCGGCGAGGCGCTGAGCTTTAATGGCGATGGTGATTATGTGACGGTTGGCAGTGATGTAAGCATTGCTGATATTGCTGACAACTTCACTATTAGCCTGTGGGCTAATCCATTAGCAACCCATCAAATAGATAGTGAATCAGCTACCTCTTGGCCGGGGAGTGCTGGACAGAAATACGCTATTGCTCCCATGCACGGTGATGGTATGTGGGGGGCTGGACATGTTGGAGCAGGAATATCCATCGGAACTAACGGAATTAGTGTTTACGAGCACGCAGATCGATATTTCCCTCCGTTATTGGTGTGGGAAGGTACATTAAGTGGGTTTACGTATGTAACAGTCGTATATGAAAATAAACAGCCGAAATTGTATGTGAACGGAGTACTAAAGAAGACAGCATTAACAAGTCAAAAAATAGTTCACGTTCTTCCAGGCTCTATAGGCGGTGCAGATTATGGTTATTTCAAGGGTCTAATCGATGAAGTAAAAATTTACAACCGAGCTTTATCTGCTGAAGAAATCAAACAACTTTATTGGGTAACAGCCAGCACATACGAGAAGCCAGAAAACACCGGATGGGTAGATATTCTTGAGTTGATTGACGTGAAAAGAGATACAAGAGCAGGACAGTGGAGATTTGAAAATGGGGTACTGATTGGATTTGCCCAGAGTACGCGGGAAACAACATATGAATTACCTGCCGAGTACGATGTCTTGTGGGAATTCGAGTCAGACAGCACAGCCATCGATCTGCTTCTAGCGAGTCCAGTCGGAAAGCGATTCGATTGGATGATGAAAGGTTGGTCTCACCAGTTGTGCGCGATAAGAGATGTCGATTGTAAGCCGGCAAATGCCAACGAGACTACGGTAGTATACCCACTGGCCAGCGGAGTGAAGTATGTTTCGGAACTGAGAGTAAGAAACGACAAAGTTGTTGCGTTGATAAATGGAGAGGAAATACTAAACTATAAAACAGACTGGTCAAATATAGAAGTTTGTGAACCCTGGTTTCCGTTTGAATTAAAGCCTAGAACGCTTGGCATATGGCTAAATAAGCACTGGACAAAAACATATCGTTTGAAAGTTAGGCCTCATAAATGAAAAAAATAGGTGGCTGTGGAGCTGACCCTAATCTTAAAAGAGCAATAGAAAAGAAGCTGGGAGTTTCTGACGCAAATTCCACAGTGTTTCCCGTCAGCAGAATTGGCACAGGTTAACACCTTTGGTTAGGGGAGAGGTTCAAGTGTTTTCCTGCATGCAGGAAAATCGGATATGAACTCCTAACTACCGACTACGAACTTGGTTATTGGTTTAACAGGCCGTAATCCTTCAATATCTGTTTGAGAATAGTTCTTTTATTCTCTTCCAAAGGCGTCATAGGCAGTCGCATTTCTTCTGAAGCCAAATTAAGTATTGACATTGCCGCCTTGAGAGGGATGGGGTTGGTTGCCAGACTGAGCAGGTTTTTGCTCAGCGGAAATAGCTTGTTGTGCCACTGTCTTGCCTGTGCAAGGTCGCCTTCGAGGATTAAATCGGTCATCGCTTTGACATCGGCGGGGACGATGTTTGCCACTACGCTGATTACGCCCTTGCCGCCGACTGAAGCGATGGGTAATGTAAGAGAATCATCGCCTGAGATGATGGTTATATCACAGTTGGTGGCAATTTCGCTGGCCTGGTCTAACTTGCCGGTCGCCTCTTTAATTGCGACGATATTTTCAACTTCAGCCAAGCGGACAATTGTTTCGGGTGTCATACCGGCTCCACATCGGCCGGGTATGTTGTATAATACTATCGGCAGGTCAACCTCTTCAGCTATCGCTTTGAAATGCTGGTAAAAACCCTCCTGTGTGGGCTTGTTGTAATATGGACAGACCTGTAGAGTTGCATCTGCACCGACCTTCTTGGCGTAAGCGGTAAGCTCAATGGCCTCGGCAGTTGAGTTTGAGCCGGCCCCTGCGATTACAGGAACCTTTCCACTCACGGCCTTGACAACTCTTTCGATAACCTTTTTGTGCTCCTCGTGACTTAAAGTGGGTGATTCGCCAGTGGTACCGACCGGCACTATTCCATCTATGCCGTTTTCCAGTTGGAAATCAATCAACTCATCAAGCGTTCGAAAATCTATTTCGCCGTCCTGGAAAGGCGTAATCAACGCCACCATTGCACCTGTAAACATTTTTAATCTCCTACTTGAAAAGTGCCTAAAGTGTAAAGTGCCTAAAATGAGCTAAAGTTATAATCCATAACTTTAGGCACTCCAAACTTTAGTTCACTTTAGCTCACTTTTGTTTATCAACTCTATCATTTGAGCAGTTGCCTGCCGTATGCCGACGAAAACGGCCCTTGCTACGATACTGTGGCCGATATTGAACTCACAAAGATCCCTGATGCGTGCCACGGGTGCGATATTACGGTACGTCAGGCCGTGACCTGCGTGAACAACGAGATTGTTTTCCATTGCGAAGTTCCTGCCGTCCATCAGTTCAGTCAGTCTTTTTTCGATTACTTTTTGGGTCGATGCGTTTGCATACATACCGGTATGCAATTCGACGGCATCACAGCCAGCCTGAACCGAAGCGGTTATTTGCCCTCTGTCGGGTGCGATAAAAGCACTTACCAAAATTCCTTTTTTGTGCATTCTTTTGACAACTTCGGCAAGGCGTTTCTTATGGCTGGCACAATCCAGGCCGCCCTCGGTGGTCAGCTCAGCTCTGTTTTCCGGCACGAGAGTTATCTGGTCGGGCTTTATTTTTTCTGCGATTTTAACTATGGGTTCAGCCATACACATTTCGAGATTCAATTTGCAGGCTACGGTCTCTTTGAGCAGCTTAACGTCACGGTCGCAGATGTGGCGTCTGTCCTGACGCAGGTGGATGGTAATTCCGTTTGCTCCAGCCAGCTCGCACTGGACCGCTGCCCAGACGGGGTCTGGTTCATCGGCCAGCCGGGCCTGTCTGACAGTTGCGATATGGTCGATATTGACGTTTAGTACAGCCATAATCTCGTTGTACATGATGCGTATTGCGTAAAATAAACTGCCGTAATTATATCGTTGCGATGATTTAACACAAGTAAATTAAGCCAAACAACCCCGCAATAAACAGGCTCAGGACGGGCCACTTTGACGCATTGATTTTAAAGACTCGAATTGATATACTTGTTTGTTTCTATGAATAGTAAAACCGTACACATTAAAAGTTTCGGCTGTCAAATGACCAAGCTGGACACAGCGTTAGTAACTTCTGCGCTCAAAGAGGCGGGATTCAGTCTGACCGGAAGTGAAAAAGAAGCTGATGTTGTTTTGATAAATACCTGCTCGGTTCGCCGGCATGCCGAGCAGCGGGTTCTCTCGCATCTGGGCAATCTGAAACACATCAAACAGAGCCGGCCTGAGATTGTGGTCGGCGTAATCGGCTGTATGGCACAACGGCTGGGCTCCGAACTGCTCGAACACGATGCGGTCGATATTGTCTGCGGGCCGACACAGATACCACAAATCGCTGAGTTTGTAACCCAAAGCCTGCAGGAAAAGAAAAAAACCATAGCGATTACAGAAAAAATCCGCCGCCAAACATCTAAAAAACAAACTCTGGCTCTTGAGAAATTCGAATCCGTTTTTGATGCCGACGACAGGCAAATACCAAATCAGACTTTTGTCAGAGCAATGCGCGGCTGTAATAACCTCTGTACGTACTGTATTGTGCCGTATGTGCGGGGGCCGGAAATTTCCCGGCCCCCTGCCGCAATAATCGAGCAGATAAAAAGATTGGCGGACAAGGGTGTAAAGCTGATTACGCTGTTAGGACAGGCGGTAAATTCATATAAATACACGACTTGTGAGAAAACCTACTGCTTAGCCGACCTGCTCCAAATGGCAAGTGAAATCGAAGGAATCGAATGGATTAGATTTGTTACAAGTTACCCTGCTGAAAAGTTTTACAGCGAAATACTAAAAGCTATGGCTGACCTGCCGAAAGTGTGTAACTATCTGCATATTCCCGCACAGAGCGGCTCAGATAAAATCCTAAAAGCAATGAATCGTAACTATACAGCCGACAAGTATTTAGAACTGCTCGATAAGGCCAGGGATATTGTGCCGGGGATTGCAATTGCAGGCGATTTTATAGTGGGCTTTCCCGGCGAAACAGAAAAAGACTTCCAGCAGACCGTAAGTTTAGTTCAAAAAGCAAGATACAAAAATTGCTTCATCTTCAAATACTCGCCCCGGCCGGGTACGACGGCTGAAGAAAAATTGCAAGATACTGTCAGTACTGAAGTTAAGAAAAAACGAAATATAGAATTGCTTGCGGTTCAGGAAAAAATAAGTGATGAATTAAGCAAAGAGTTCTTAGGTAAAACAGTGGTAGTTTTGGTTGAGGGGTTGAGTAAAAAACCGCACTTAAACGCGAAAAATGGGGAAAATCGACCGCAACTGGTCGGCAGAACAGCTACAGATTGTATAGTCGTCTTCAACGGCCCGACATCTCTGGCGGGCCAATTCGCAAAGGTAAAAATTACGAAAACAAGTCCGCTGACCTTGTTCGGAGAGCTTGCCTAAATTGCCATTTCTTCAATCATAAGCGCAAGTTGTTAAAATAGGCAAGGCAGAAACGTTCAAAAACGAGCGAAAATATTCGAAAAATGATGTGAAACGTTTGAAAATATTCAGAAATATTCAACTTTTTTACACTTTTCTTGCCACAAAGGCAGAAAGACACGAAGAAAATCAGACACGAATTGACACTGATTTACATTGGCCAGAAAAAGTAAAAACGGATATAATTTAGCCACAGAGAGCACAGAGAACACAGAGGATTTCTTCAAAAGCAAAAAAAAACCACAAAAAGATACAAAAGACACAAAGAAAATTTAGACGCAGATTGCGCTGATTTTTTTAGACAGGATAACAGGATTTACAAGGATTTGTTTCAGTCAGCTTGGTGTTCTTGGCAAAGGTTTTCCCCAATGCGAGCATTTGCGGAAACCTGCTGCTTTCGTCCACAAAGCCATAAAGACGGCTTTTTTATCAAGCCACAGCCAAAAGGGACTTGTTACTAACCGCAGATTAACACTGATTGACACGGATTTTTTACTATGAACTATGAACTAAAAACTACGAACTAAATTAACCAGATAAAAAATGAAATCGACGAAGAATAGGTTTTTTGTTAGCCACGAAGATACAAAGGCACAAAGGGACAAGTGAATTAGAGAATTAGTGATTGGTGCCCCCCTATTTTTTCCCCTGCAACTTCCGAAATTCCTCTATAACCTCTGGCACAGCAGTCAAGTAGTCAGACAGAACTTCTTGCAAAGAAACATACACCCCTTGCTCCTCGTCAAAAACTTTATCACCACACATCAGGAGAGGACGCTGACCCTCAAACTTTGAGTTTCCTGTTTTAGTCACTACTGGGCCTTGCGCAGTGTACCGAACTTGCACCATACCATTGCTCGCCGTTAGTTTAACCGGCCCACCCATAAACATTCCCGCCCTCTCCAAAAGGCCAAAGCGATGAAAGTCATGAGTACGAAGCTTTATTACAAGCATACAACGGGGCAATTTCGCGATTAGTATTTTTTTCAAAGCATTCTTCGATACCTTGATCTCTTTATTTTTTGCAGCATCCAGCATTATTTCGGCTATAGCACCTGCAAAATAAATCGTCGCCACAAATCGGCGAAATTTATCCAGCTTGTCTGTCGATTCTATGCCTTCATTAAAGAATAACTTAGCACGCTCAAACTGTTCTTCTATGCCTTTCAACCGTGGCGACATACTAAAGATATTATCCTTGGTTTTCATAGGCTTAACGAACAAGCTCAGTAGCCAGCGAAGCCAATTCACTACATATTTTGTAACCTGATATAGTAAGTATTTTAGATTTTGCATTTACGCAAACGCAGTCATTGCAGGCCGCCTGAGCCTACGCTGCGGAGTTACCTCTGCTGCGTATCCACTGATTTTGGATTAGCTGCAAGATGCGCAACAATAAAATCATTCAATGCCTCTACAACCGCATTCCTGATAGCGTCTTCCTGCTCATCCCTTGTTTTTGCCCACTCGACTTCCGTCATTTTACCCGACCAAGTTATACCGTACTGAGTTATATTCCTGTTCCGCACCAAGAACTGTTCTTGCCAAAGACTGATGTAACAATCCCCTTTGTATCCCGAAGGGCTGGGTGCATATTCCCCTTGTCCGGTAATGTAATAATCTTTCAAAGTAGGGCCACGGGTATTAATATGCACTACCAAAAGCGGACTACCGGGTTCTGATAATAATTCGTCATTTGATAGTATTCTCAAACCTGCAATCTTTAACTTATTCGTTACCATTGCTTGCAAAGCCCCTTTTTCTACGGAACACGTTTTTTTAAGCGGCTTTGTATTAAAATCCCAATGGTCTTTATAAATTATCAAACCGACAGCGTTTAGCCCGGTCAATGTTTGCTCCTTCATATTGTGCCAAACATCGCTTTCAAGGTAGTTTGGGCTCGTGGTCATAAGGCGAACAATCTATTTACTTGTTGCAATTTCGTCATCGCTACGAATAACTGCCAGTGCCACACCTGCACAAATTCCTAATGTTGCTATCAGAATCCAATACTTTTTCACTTTCATAGTTTATCCCCTTTCTTAAGTTTATTTCTGATCAGTATGCCTTTAACAACCAGGTCTGTCAAACCAAAATCACCGCCCAAAGGCCCGCCTAATCAATTGATTATTGATTATTGATTATTGATTATTTTTTTTCTCTGTGTGCTCTGTGGCTTTGTCTATCAAGTATCGAGCATCGAGAATTTATCCACTATTTTTCAAGCTTTACCAAATGTGTTCGTAAGAATTTCTCTACTGCTTTAACAGTTTCATCCTTAACGGTAGCAGGGCTTTGGGCGACCCATACCGTAAAATTATAAAGCCCCTGCGTATCAACTTTAAGCCATTTATTATTCTTATATAGAAAAACAAACAAAGCGGTCATTGCTATCCGTTTATTGCCGTTCTGGAATGGGTGATTTTTGATGAGAAGATAAAAAAGCATAGCCGCCTTGGATATAAGAGTCGGATATAGAGACTTGCCGGAAAAACTTTGAAAAGGTGTGGCTAAACAACTCTCTAAAGTATTAGGAAAACGGGTTGAGAAATCCGGAATCGGCTCATCGAAAGACAGTCTCTCTTGCGCCAGCTTAAAAACGATGTATTCTAACTCCCTTAGGGTGATAATCTTCATTATTCTCTACCCAGGAGTTTCAGTACCTGGCCATACTCTTTGACCGTTTTCTCTACAGCATCGTCGATTTGTTTTTTATCTTCTTCGCGCAAAGTCTTTCCTAAAATAGCTGCTATATGTTTCTGAGGGATAGCGTAAGTTCTTCCAATCCTTATAGCTTTTATTTGACCTTTTTTGACCTTCCTGTAAACGGCGACCCTGCTCAACCCTAACATCTTAGCTAATTGTGGAATAGTAACATATTCGCTTTTCTTCATAAAAATCACCTCTGGGCATCTATAATCGATTGTGTTGAATAAGGTTATGTTATAAGCTTCTTTGTTAACCACGATACATTTGGTTAACTTATGTTAACCACTATCGGCAAAGTTAACATAAAAAGTGCAAAGTACCAAGTATAATTTGAAAAAAATTATCTGCATAAATTTATTGGGAGCGTTCACATGTTTGTGCCCTACCTAACAGTTGTGGTTAATTCTTTTTTGATCCGCGTTAATCCTTCGACTCGGCTTCGCCTCGCTCAGGACATGTCTGTGGCTAATTTTCCTTGCCTGTCTTAGTGGTTAAATCCTTTTCTACTTGCGTAAATGTTTATTGTCCTGGATAATTGCTGCAGGATTAATTGTGTTTTTGACAAGATTTACAGGATAAAACAAGATAGATTTTTAAAATCCGGCAAATCCTGTTAATCCTGTCTAAAATCAGGTTGGGATTATGAAAATTGCTTATTTTGATTGTTTCGCCGGAGCCGGCGGTGATATGATTGTCGCTGCGATGCTTGATGCAGGAATCGATGCCGAATTCTTAAAGGCACAGCTCGCAACGCTCGGCCTAAAAAATCTCGATATAAAATTAACCAAAACCAGCAGGGCCGGCCTGCAAGCGATGACCTTTGTCCCTGTTGTCGGCGAGCAACAGCAGCATCGAAATCTGGAACAGATAACCGAAATCATCAGCCAAAGCAAAATAAGTGAACAAGCCAAAAAAACGGCAATTACTATTTTTACCAAACTCGCCCAGGCCGAAGCAGCCGTCCATAACAAAGACCCCCAAGATATTTGCTTTCACGAGATTGGAGCGATTGATTCAATTGTTGATATTGTCTCAGCATCCATTGGTTTAGAGGCCATTGGGGTTGAGAAGGTATATTGCTCAACCTTGAGTGTGGGCGGCGGCACTGTTAAGTGTGCGCACGGCTTGTTGCCGGTCC
>CAJVYN010000094.1 GCA_913009355.1 uncultured bacterium
TCATCCCTCAGGACAAACGGCGTCTACGGCCGGAGGCATTACCGCCGGGCCTGCCCGAACAGGCGGGCATTACGGGTGAAAAAGGTGTCGCCGCACCCGCTGATTTTGAATCGGGACAGGAGAAGGAAACGCCTCCGCTGATTTCCGGCGCTTCAAAAGAAGCCAACCACCTGTTCAAAATCGAAGGAGAAGCCTCAAGGCGCCGGATTCTCTCAAAAGTGATTCCCGCCTACCCAAAGGGCTACCACGGCGAAGGGACGATTAAGCTCCGGTTCACCGTGCTCCCCAGCGGATTGATCGGGGACATCATTCCCATTTTAAAAGGAGACGCCGTTCTTGAAAAGGTGACCATCGATGCCTTTCAGCAGTGGCGTTTTGCACCCATCCCAAAAGACAGACCGCAGAAGACCGTCGTCGGAGTGATTACATTTAATTATGTGCTGAGATGAAAAATGAGTGCGGCGGCGCCTAAGGGCGAATAGGATTAAGGGATTAGGGGGTTAAGCAATATATTATTTATAATAATGTTACCGGGATTGTCCTCTTCCGCCGGCAGCGGACTTAAACTGTGTGTCGGTTCATTTTCTTTGGCTGCCCCGTGGTAAACCGCGGGGCTAAGAAATAGAAAGGACGCTGAAGCGTCCTATTTTTTTTAATGCATGATAATTTGTGAAAATTCGTGGGCCTTTCTTTTTTTATTTCGCAGCGATTCAACCATCCACGGCAATAATTTCATAATCGGTCGTGATCTCCGCCGTTTTTTCCAACATGGCTGTGACCGAGCAATATTTCTTCTGTGAAAGATCGACGGCCATTTCGATGTCGGACGGCTTGAGATTTTTCCCGTGAAATTTATAATGAAGATGAATTTTTGTGTAGACCTTCGGATGGCTGTCCGCGCGTTCCGCGTCTATGTCAATTTCAAAATCCTGTAAATCGACACGCCGTTTTTGAAGAATGGAGACCACATCCGCGCCTGTGCAGCCCGCCAGAGACAACAGAATCATTTCCATCGGACGGGTGCCGGCATTGCTTCCGCCAAACTGCTCACTTCCATCCAGGACGACCCAGTGATTGGAATCTCCCTTCGCCGCAAAACTAATTCCCTTAATCTGTTTGAGATACGCTTTCATGAACAACCTCCTTTTAGTGCTTCCGATTCCATTTTTAAATAAGGGTACATTAAAACTGAGTCAAAAATCGAGACGTTTACCGGTTCATTTTAAGTCGCTTAAGATTCAGGTTCCGCCCATGAACACACTGACCGGACGAAGCGAAGGGATGTTGGCCGTCACAATTTTAATGGTCGCCGCGATGGGAACTGCCAGAATCATTCCCACAATTCCCCACAAATAGCCCCAGAAAATCAAGAAAAGGATGACAATCAGGGGACTCAAATCCAGGTGCTTGCCCATAAATTTCGGTTCCACAAAATTTCCCATGGTCATTTGAATGACCAGCAGGCTGACGGCCACCCACAGCGGCCGCATGAGGGAATCAAACTGAAGCAGAGCCAGCAGAATGGGCGGAATGGTCGCAATAGTGGAACCCACGCTGGGAATGAAGTTCAGCAGAAAAGTCAGCATGCCCCAGACGACGGCAAAATCCACCCCAAAAATCAGCAGGACAACCGTCGCCAAAATGCCGGTAATTAAGCTGATGATCGTTTTCACAATCAAATATTTCTGAATTTCATCATTAATATTTTTCACCGTATTCGTCACGCGCGCCGTTCCGTCTGTCTCGAAGGCTCTCCGAATCCGATCGAAAAAGGAGTCTTTTCCAAGAAGGATATAAATCATAAACAAAATGACCAGAAACACATTGATTAAAAATTGGAAAAAGGTCCCCACGCCGCTCGAAATGAACGAAGGCAGGGAGAGATCTTTAATGGCGCTTTTCCAATCTAACTGCTGCAGGTAGGTATTCAGACTTTCCAGCGGAATGTTGAACTGGCGCAGAATATTCTGAAACATGATTGTAAATTTTGCTTCATATTTCGGTAATTCATCGGAAAAGGACGTGACGCTGGCGTAAACAATTAATCCCAGAAGGAACAAAAAAGCGAAGGTAAAGATCAGCACAATAAACACCGCGATGGCTTTCGGGATTTTAATTTTCCGGAGGAGATCCACCAGCGGATCCAGCAGAATCGACAAAAAAACGGCCACAAAGAAGGGTCTCAAGATGCCCCGCAGGTAGAAGAAAATGACACCCGAGGCAATGAGGACCAAAATTCCCAGCAATACCGTCGTCGGCTTTGAATGATTCATGAGATTTTCTCCGACAAACAACCTTTCATAAAAGATTCCGGCCCGCCGGAACGACAGGCTGAATCGCGATGCTATTAATATAAAAAAACACGATTGAAAATGCGAGGAGAATTTTCTTAAATTGAAATTTACAACAGTTTTTTTAGAACTTTTTTCGTTTTCATTCGTCTAAATTAAACAGAAATTTTGGTCTGGCGGTCTAATTCTCGGTAACGATTCAGCCGCAAAGAGAAAACATGATTTTGCGGCAAACCGTTGTTTAAATAGTTACCATTTCTATTTGGGGTTCATATTGATCTTAACTTGCCTAATCTTAAGAAAAATCTTATGAAAAACATTTCTTCCGGCCTAATTTTATCGAGGCTGCTCAAAATTCTCCTGAATCTTTTTAAGCGTTACAAAATAATCAGCTCCATTTTAATCGGTGCTTTTGTT
The DNA here is from genome assembly GCA_913009355.1 of uncultured bacterium. Classification (GTDB taxonomy): domain Bacteria; phylum Planctomycetota; class Phycisphaerae; order Sedimentisphaerales; family Anaerobacaceae; genus CAJVYK01. Next base: position 2,709 of record CAJVYN010000094.1, read on the forward strand.
CTATTTCTGTTCTACAAAATCTTTTCCTCAGGGAATCCCGCCGATGCTTCTTCTCCTCCCCATTTTGTAAACGTCCGGGTGGACACGCTTTTTACGGATCTTGTGTTAAGCGGTGACCTGCAGTCCAGTAAAGCCGTTTCGCTCCTCGCCCCAATGGAATGGCAATACAATCTTCAAATTATCTACCTCGTTCCGGAAGGTTCACACGTGTCCAAAGGCGACACGCTCCTGAAATTCGACGCCTCCAAACTGCAGGTTGTGCTGATGAACGATAGACGGGAATTACAGAAAAAAAAGGCCGGCCTCAAAGAACTCAAACTGCAGCAGGCCTTTCGAATGACTCAGCTTAAAAATAATTTAAAAATTTCCCGATACAATCTGGAAGAATCCGGTCTCCGCGTGGATAAATCTCGATTTGAATCGAATGTTAAAAAGCAGCAGGCTGAAATCAGCTTCAAGCAATCCACAATTCAATTAGAAAAAGCCGAACAGGCCATCAAAAATCAGAAAATTATCCAAAAATCCGACCTGACTGAGATGAACATGGAAGTCGAAAATGCACAGTCTGCCATTCAGGATATTCTAAACCGCATGAAAAAATTCACCCTCATTTCGCCCATGTCGGGGATGGTTGTTTACGGGAAGGCCTGGTTCGGATCGACCGTCCGGAAAATCAGAATGGGCGACAAAGTGCGTCCCGGCCAAACCATGATCCGGCTTCCGGACTTGAAATTAATGGAATCCCTCATATTTGTCAATGAGATCGATATTCAAAAAATAAAAGTCGGGCAGAAGGCACAACTGTGGCTGGAGGCTTATCCGGATAAGACGTACCTCGGGATGGTTTCTGAAATCAACAAAATCTCACAGCCTCAAAATTATGCCCATGGCAAAATGTGGAACAAACCCTCTCCCATTCATGTGTTCCTCACACACGTCAAAATCACCGATCCGGATTCGAGTTTAAAGCCCGGGATGACGATTAAAACCCGTGTGCTGCTGGATACCCTTCCGGATGCCGTGATTATTCCGGCGGGGGCAGTTGTTGAAATCAACGGCAAACCGGCCGTCTTCACCCGAAAAGGGAGACGGTTCATTCAGTTGGGACCCCGAAATGACGCATTTATATCCGTATTAAAAGGGCTTTCGAAAAATGACGACGTTCAGCTGCCTCCCCCCCTCGACCGTTCCCAACCGCTGGGGCAATTGGCGTTTTACCGCCAAAACCAGGCAAAAAGCGACTCTCTGGAACATCAATTAGACCTCATGAAAAAAGAGGGATTTAAATTTGATTACAATGCGAAGCGCAGCAAAATAAAGAAAAAGGGCCACAAATGAGGATTTCCTGGAAATCAAAATCGACTCGTTTTTTCGGGTTGTTGGGTGTGATTGTAATTGCCGCCGTTCTGGTCTGGAAATTTTCATTTCACGGCAGCACACTCCCGTCCTTTGAAGTCCAACAGAGTGAATTTTTGATTCCTATTACCACTGCCGGCGAACTTCGAGCGGTTCATTCAATTTCAATCACGGTGCCGCGTGCCAGGGGTTATTCCGTCCGGATTACGCGCCTGGTTCCCGAAGGCACCACCGTGAAAAAAGGCGATTTTCTGGTTCAATTTGACACCAGTGAAATTACCGAAACCATCAAAAAACGGGAAAATGCACTGAAAAACGTCAATGCCGAACTCAACAAACTGAAGGCAAACATTGAATCCACACAAAAAGACCTGGAAAGTCAATGGGAAATGCAGCGTTATTCGTACGAACAGTAAAAACTCCAGCTTAAACAAATGGAATTCGAATCGGAAGCCCGAAAGCGGGAGGAAGAACTGTCGATGAAAAAAGCCGATATCGCTCTGAGTCAGGCCAAATACAAATTACAATCCCAAAAAGCGATTAATAAAGCGTCTCTGGAAAAGGCCCTTTTGACCGTCGACCAGGCCCGCTCTAATTTACAGATGGCTCAAAAGAGCTTAAAGGGGATGACCATCCTCTCCCCTGCCGCCGGAATGGTGGTTTACAACAATATTTGGGGAAAACAAGTCACAAAGAGGTGCGATCCATGCTGCAGAAGGAGCTTGATACTTTGGACAATCAAGAGATACAGCCACCTATACTCCATTATGTGCGTGCTGTGTATGATGATTATTTTGTGTTTGAAAAAACAGGTCCAGATGGAGAAAAATTATTCAAGCAAATATATTCCATAGATAGTGATGGAAAATTACAATTAGGACAGGAGGTGAAAGAAGTTAGACAAGAAGTACAGTATGTGGAATTATCCACAGCGAACCAAAATAATAATAAGGAGGCTGAAATGAATGATGAAAAAGAAAAATGTTGTCCTGAAAAAGTGAAGGCTTTAATTGCGAACGAAGCTACTGCTTTTTCAGAGGAAGATAAGGACTGGCTGGAGGCTCTTACAGCAGAGCAGCTTGAGAAACTTGAGCCAAAAATTCTCAGTGGTGATGGGGATGCAGATTCAACAACTGAGAACAAGCAGAATAATGAAAGCACTGACAAGGACACAAGCGCAACTCAGAACAATCAGCAGAATGATGAAGAAAAAAGTCCGTTGTCCTTTGAGGAGATCCTTGCCAATGCATCTCCAGAGCATAGGGAGATGATACAGGATGGTCTCAGACTGTTCAAGGAGAAAAAGTCCACTCTGGTCAAATCCTTGCTATCAAACAAGAGAAATAAATTTACCGAGGAAAAACTCATGAATATGAAGATTGAAGACTTGGAAGCCTTAACAGAACTTGCGCAGGTTAAAGTGGACTTCAGTCTGAAAGGGGGTACAACAGTTCAGAACACTCAGGAAGAGTCACTGGAGCTCCCAGTTATGGAATGGTCGAAGTCGTAAAGAATAAAAAATAAAGGAGGTGAAAAAGAAATGGCGTACAAAACTATAAGTGTAAAGGATTACAGTAGTATCAGGAATGAAGCAACAGCAGCAGAAGCTATTACCCCTGGGCAGATGGTTGAGCTTACGAGTGCTGGGAAAGTGCAGAAGCAGTCTACAGCAGGTGGTTTTGCTGAAAAGGCGTTTGCTTTGGAGGACGAACTTCAGGGCAAGGAAATTGGTGATGCTTATGCTTCTGCAAGTATTGTCCAGTATGGGATTTTCAATTCCGGTGATGAAGTGTATGCATGGTTGATGGATGGTGAAACGGTTGTTATTGGGGATAAGTTGACTCCGGACGGTGCTGGCCAGCTTCAGAAGTTGACAGCTGACTCTTCTGGAGTAGTTGTGGAAGAGCATCCAGTAGCTATAGCACTTGAGGCCCTGGATCTTAGTAACTCTGCTGTTGCAGCAGGAAGAATCCTTGTAAGGATTATTTAAAAATAAAAAATAAAGGAGGTGAAAAAGAAATGGTGGACGTATTAATAAATGGAAAAGCATATGGATCAGTAGCACAGAAGCTTCTTGCAAACGGAATGGACGTGAATGTCTTGAGAGGATATATTGGTTCAGATGGTAGGGCTTATTTCACCAACAATGGGAAAGCAGTTCCTACCCTTAATGCTACACTCAGGAAGGATGAGTGGAAACATTATGACACAGCTGTTATAAAAGCCGCTCAAGAACGTCTTATCGGGGTAGCTGATCTCTACAGCAGGGGTCTTACATACTCGATCCCAAATGGTCTTGGTACAACAGTATTGGAGTATGAGGATATATCAGATATCTCGGCGGCCCAGATGAGTATGGACGGAATTAGTAGGAGTAAGAGTGACAGGCCGGAGTTTGATATCAACTACCTGCCTCTGCCGATAATCCACAAAGATTATCAGATCAATAGCAGAGTCCTCGCAAGTAGTCGAAATACTGGGGCTGCTCTTGATACGACAATGGCAGAGCTGGCAGCTCGTATGGTTGCCGAGAAGTTGGAAGACATTCTGTTCAATGGTGCTTCTGCTTACACGTTCGGCGGTGGAACTATCAGGGGATACACTGATCACCCCAGCAGAAATACAGTTTCTCTTACAGCAAACTGGGATGCGTCGGCTGCTACTGGAGAAACCATATTGACTGATGCACTGGCCATGAAGCAGGCAAGTATTGAAGCTAAGTATTATGGCCCTTGGGTTATGTATATTCCGACAGGATATGAAACCGTCATTGATGGGGATTTTAAATCAAATTCTGATAAATCCACCAGACAGCGGATTCTTGAAGTTGATGGGATTCAGGATATTAAGGTTAGTGACAAACTAACTGCTAACAATGTTCTACTTGTGCAGATGACAAGTGATGTTGTTAGAATGGTTCAGGGTCTTGCGATTACTCCTGTTGAATGGGAATCAGAAGGCAATATGGTGCATCACTTCAAAGTAATGACAATTCAGGTACCGCAGATCCGTTCTGATCAGAATGGTAATTGTGGAGTGACACACGCCAGTTAATTTGTGATCAACTGTCAGAATACATATATGTAGTGGAATAGGTAACCAATCCTACCACATACATATACATAAGGAGATGAAAATGCCAAGATACAGAAAACTTTCTGGAAAACATTATAGGCGAGAAGGAAAAGGACTGAAGTGTTATTTGCCAGGAGACATCATCGAATGCTCCGAATACGAGATAAGGAATTTCCTCGATACATTTGAGTTTGTGTCGGAGAAACAGCCAGCAGAAAACACAGCAAAAGAAGAACCTGAAGTAGAAAGTGAAACAAAAGATGGGCCTATAGTGGAAAATGTTCCAGTCTTGCGGATAGAGCACAAAGGTCGAGGAAAATATAATGTTGTTACAGCTTCTGGATCAGCGGTTAATGATCGTCCACTTACGAAAGATGAAGCATGGTCACTTATTCGTGATGCCACAGAACCTGTTGAAGAGAAGGCTGAATGAAGTTCTGGACTGCTATTGATATATGGCCTGATTCCACCGTATATATTATAGGAGGTGGGCCGAGTTTGAAAAACATGGACTTATCTCAGATCCAAAACAAGAGGATCATTGGTGTTAATAATGCTTATCAACTCGGCGAGTGGGTGGATGTTTGTTGGTGGGGTGATTGTCCTTGGTGGCGACAACATGCTGAGCGTCTCAAGAAATTCCCAGGTCTGAAGATCCATTGTTGCAATCGTCACGCAATAAGGCCCGACACAAAGCGATTACTAAGAGGTAGGCCGCTTGGGATTGATCTACGTCCGGAGTATGTTGCGTGGAATAATAGCAGTGGTGCTTCGGCTGTTAATCTTGCTGTACATTTTGGAGCGAAGAGAATTGTATTATTGGGATTTGATATGAAAAAAGGTCCTAATGGAGAAAACAATTGGCATACAGAGCATAAGAATTATGAGCCTGACTGGAATCCTTATGATAGATTTTTGAAAGTGTGGCCTCACATTAGAAAAGACGCTAAAAAGATAGGTGTGGAAATTCTTAATGCCACTCCGGACAGTGCCCTAACATTATTCCCAATGGTGAAATTGGAGGACATAGTATGAAGAATTATATAGGCAGAAATACAATCATAGAAGATGGAGCAATAATACATGATGATGTTTTCATAGGTCATAATTGTGTTATTCGCAAAGGTTCGGTTATTTGCAAGGGTGTTGTGATAGGACACAATACAGTAATAGAGGAGAATGTTTCCATTGGGGCAAGTACAAGAATACAGGCCATGTGCTATATCACGAAAAATACAGTTATAGAAGACTGTGTTTTTATTGGTCCTATGGTCTGTACAACAAACGATGAAAGAATTGCTTCTCACGGAAGAAAGCTTAATGGGTTTCTCAAAGGCCCGTGGATCAAATATGGAGCACGAATTGGAGCACGTGTGTTGCTTCTACCTGGTGTCGTAATAGGTAGAAACGCTTTCATAGGTGCTGGAACAATAGTGATTCATGATGTTCCTGAGCGTGAGTTGCAATTCATGGTTCATACAGTCAGAACAAAACTTGTTCCTGAGGAGGAGCTAATCTGATGATGTTTACAAGAGAAGAAAAAAAGATTGAAGATGAAAAAATCAAATTCGTATGTGTGTATAAAACAGGTCCGGATTTCTCAAAAGAGTATGTTTTGAAAATGAAGAACATGGTGGATAGGCATGGAGCAGGACGATTTGAATTCATATGCCTTACGGATAGTCCGGAACTATTGAATGTTACTGATTATTGCATTCCATTGGAGAGAAACCATGAAGGTTGGTGGTCTCTTCCTGAAAAGTTTCGTATTACAGGCAAGGTTATGTTTGTAGGATTGGACACGGTCATAATGGACTCTTTGGAGCCATTCGCAGAACTGGTGGATCAGTATAATGTGAGAGAAGTGTATATGATTCATGCTCTTCGTTTTCCGAATAGGTCGAACCGTTTGTATGCGAATGGGATTATGCTTTGGAATACTGATTTGCGTTGGCTGTAAGATCGGAAGAGCGTCGTGTAGGGAAAGAGTGTAGATCTCGGTGGTCGCCGTATCATTAAAAAAAAAATAAAACAGAAAAGAAAGAGTTTGAGATCGGAAGAGCAAACGGCTGAAACTAGTACAAGAACTGCTACCTTAAGATTTCATGTAGATTCCA
>CAJVYN010000095.1 GCA_913009355.1 uncultured bacterium
TCAGCTTGCAAAAGCTGCTATTCGGGCCGGTATCAAGCTGTTGCAGAAAAAAATCGGCCTTGAAGATTGCGATATAAAGCGGGTTCTTTTAGCCGGTGCGTTTGGTAATTATATTCGCAGAGAAAGTGCCTTGCGAATAGGTCTTTTACCTGATGTGCCCGCGGAGAGAATTGTTTTCGTTGGCAATGCCGCTGGCAGCGGTGCACAAATGATACTTCTCAGCCGCCACTGGCGGGATAGAGCAGGGCGGTTAGCCCGCAAAATTGAATATATTGAAATCGCCCACGAGCCGGACTTTCAGAACGTTTACGCAGATTGTATGCTCTTTTGAGTTTGAAAGGTAGCATGGTGATGAAGGTAAGTGTGAATCAATAAAAAATTAGCCACGTTCTTGACTGTTACTCATATCATTCAGTTATAAAATCAATCTCCTCCTATGTTTTTCAATTTCTTCTGTTACTTACTATGCCGCATTACGTTTTAAGGCATACACTATCCAAAAACTGTAACCTTCATCAATCAATAAAAGATTTTGATTTACTTCTAAATCACTTATAATACTATTGTTATCTTCGATTCTTCAAAAGTTGAGCTTAACTGCTTCTTGCTGTGCTGTGCTTGTCGCAGCAGGTTGGCGGGACTTAGATTAGCAAGATTAACAAGATTTTGGGTTTATATGTATTCTGTTTTATCCTGTAAATCCTGTCAAAAAATAAAAATTCCTATACAATTAAGTTATGATGAAGCCTGTTTTAGATAAACAAACCGATGCAGAACTTCTCGTTCGCTACGCAGCCGGCGAGGAAGCCGCATTTCGTGAAATCGTAAGCCGTTACAAAAACAGTCTTTACGCATTTTTAAAGCGATTTCTAAACCGCCATGATCTCATCGAGGATGTCTTCCAGGAAACTTTTTTGCAGTTATTTACCAGCCGGGACAGCTTTGATACCGCTCGGCCTTTGCGTCCGTGGCTGTTCACTATAGCTGCAAATAAAGCCAAGGACGCCCTCCGCAAACGGCAACGAACGGTTGCCATCCCTATCAGCACCATAGTAGAGTCAGAAGAAATGTCGTTCGGCGACGTGCTAAACATCCTGACTTCCGACAGTACAATGCCTTATGAGAAACTGGAAGAGGACGAAATCGCTTCTTGCGTAAGAGAAATCATAGCGGATATACCGGAAAATCTGCGGGAAATACTAATTTTAGCCTATTTTGACAAATTTTCTTACAAACAAATGGCTCAGATTTTAAGTATACCTATTGGAACAGTTAAAAGCAGACTGCATACAGCAGTTGGCTATTTTGCCAAAGAGTGGAAGGCAAGGGGATGTAAGGAAACTAAATGACTTTGTTAAGCAATCATCAGAAACAGCTATTATTTGATTACTGTGTGGGTTTAACGTCTGAAAAAGAAAGTACCGAAGCCGAGGCGTTAATATCCTCCAACGAAGAAGCTGGGCAAATTCACTCAAAGCTCAAAGCTGCTCTTGCACCGCTTGAGAGCGTCGAGCCGGAGTTCTGCCCTGATGATTTGGTAGAGAGCACAATTTGGCGGCTGAATAATCTTGCACGTTCAAGCCAGCTTCGGCTGCGGCAATTGCTTGCTACCGAACAAACCCGAACTGTTACCCCTAAGAGTCGATTTTGGCGGAACTTGAGCGAAATGGTAGCGACTGCAGCAGTGATTCTGCTTGTCGCTGGGGTTTTGATTGCTCCGTTGAAGTTCGCCCGTCAAAAGTCCTGGCAGCAGCGATGCCAGGCGCAGTTGCGGCAAATCTGGCAGGGCATTAACAACTACAGCTCTGACTATGACGGCAAACAGCCCGCTGTTGCAACTGCAATGGGCGCACCCTGGTGGAAGGTGGGCTATCAGGGCAAAGAAAATCACTCCAATACTCGTCCTGTATGGCTCCTGGTAAAAGGCGGTTACGTCAATCCAAGCGATTTCGTATGCCCCGGCAAAAGAGAGGGCCAGGCAATCCAGTTCGATGCCTCACAAGCAAAAAACTACAACGATTTTCCAGCCAGGAGGTATATAACCTACAGTTTACGAATAAGGTGCAACACGCAGCAAAAACAGTATCTGCCCGGACAAAAAGTTTTAATCTCAGATTTGAATCCGCTTTTTGAAAGATTGCCCCAGAACTACGCCACACCGTTCAAGCTCGAACTGAACAAAAACCTGTTAACCGTCAATAGTATCAATCACAATCGTCGTGGCCAAAATATTCTGTTTGGCGACGGCGGTGTTAAGTTCGTAAAAATGCGTCGTATCGGCATTGCAGCCGATGATATATTTACGTTGCAGAATACCGATGTATATCAAGGTGTTGAAGTACCCTCCTGCGAGACAGACGATTTTCTTGCCCCCTGATTTCGTGGTTCGTGAATCGTGGTTCGTGAATCGTTCATATTGTGTGATATATATTGTTTTTAGTTTTTTATTCTCCCGAATCGTGTCCAGTCTTTAGCCGGCCAATAGAGGTAATCAGCTCTGCCCTTAATTGTCGCCAACAGGACAGGGCCGAAATGTCTGCTGTCACGCGAATTGTTTCGATTATCACCGAGGACGAAGCTGTGATGTTCGGGAACCGTTATCTTTGCAAAATCACCCGATGTTTTATTATGAGGCGGTTTAGCTAAGAAAATTTTGTATTTTACATCGCCATTAGTCTCCTCAAAAACATCTCCCTCCAGCGCCTCTCCCTTAACCTTGACTCTTATGTTGTCCAGAGTCGATTGGGCAAGTTTTTGCCGTTGAAGTTTTTCATCATTTACGTAAACCAGGCCATCTTTGATTTCCACCGTATCTCCGGCAATGGCTACAACTCTCTTGAGAAAGTTTATTCGTCTGTTTTCAGGGTTAAGAAAAACTATAAGGTCACCTCTTTGGGGATCACTGTTTTTGTAAGCAAGTTTGTTTGCCAGAATCCTGTCACCAGGTACTATCGTTGGATAATTGGAAGCCACCGGAACTCTGAACGCTTCAACAAGGGTTGACCTGACATTAAAAGCTATCTGAGTTGAATTTCCCGTACTCATCAATATCAAAATTATATACACATACCATTTGTTGTAATCTTTGAGTGTATAGCTTTCCACAGTATGTCTGGCGGTGTACCATGAGTCAATTACCGCAATTAGCCATACCACTATAGATGCAAATAGTGCTGTGATTATAACTGCAATACGAACAGAAGAATGGCTTACCGACAATGCACCGAAAATTACAGGAATGAATATACTTGAAAGAAAAGCCAGGATTATTCCTTTTACAATTCTTCCGCAGTATATATGTCCCAGACCGGGCATAATCAGTGAAAGCACGATAGCTGTTAAAGGTTTTCTTCTTATTTTGCCAACTTCTACCTCAGCCATTTTAATTCCCCTTTACCTCAAGTTCTTAAAAATGTGCAAACTATAAATACAATCCTGACAAAGCCAGTGACAGCACCTGCTGCAATCACCCCTGCCTTCGCCAGTGGATGTCCGGATATAAACTCAACAAACCGCTGTATATCGAACAGGGGTTTTCTTTTGGCGTGTTCATATTGATATACCTGATTCATTACCTCATCTGCAAAGTTGCCCTGAATATCAATTTGGTGCTTTCTTTCTTTCCAGGCATCATAAACTTCTTGGCTCTTCATAGAATGTCTCCATCAAGGTCTTTAAGAGCTGACCTTAGTTTCTTTTTGGCCCTGTTAATTCTCGATTTTATTGTCCCTATTCTCACGCCTTCAATTTGCGCAATATCTCCGTATGGCAATTTTTCAAATTCAGCTAAAACAAATGCTGTTTTCTGTTTGGATGGCAGTGTCTGCAATACCTGGTCTAACCGGTCAAAAAATTCCTTTTGTATTAGAGGATTGGGAAATGCAGGTGAGTCCGAATTTTCCGGCAGGTTACTCATCGAAAGTGGTCTTTTCTTTTTTAGGGCATTCAGGCTTTTGTTCCTGGCAATGGTAAACAGCCATGTTGAGAAGCTACTGCGTGCAGGATCAAAGTTCGCCAGCTTCTTATAAGCGATTAAAAACACATCCTGGGCAATATCTTCACAAATATGGTGGTCACTAATAAGGTTTTTTATCATTTTAATAACCGGCCTTTGATATCTTTGCACCAATAATCGAAAAGAATCAACGTCTCCACCTAATACAGCCCTGATAATACTGATTTCTTCAATCATCCATTTATTCCGGAATCTGCGAAATAAAGCCCGTGTTATGTTATACAATCGAAACAGGGACAGGTTCCACACAATCCCGGCCGGTTCAAACCTCGCTTGTTTAGCGGTTAAATGTTATGAAGCGGGCTCATCTTTTTGGCTGGTTATGTTCGCAAGGCAGATTTGGGCGTTTCTTTTCAATCCTTCAAGGCCTAAACGTTTAATAACCGAATCGGTAAACTGCGTCTTGAATTCCTCCTGGCTCAAATCCAAAATCTGGCGCAAATTGAGCTGTGCTCTATCACTATAAAATTTGAACCGTTTGTTTTCGCACACGGGACTATCTTCCTGATAGGGACAGGCCAGGACACATTCGTCACAGCCGAAAAGCCAATTGTCAATTTTTCGGGCCAAGCCAGACGATATTTGACCCTTGTATTCGATTGTCAAATAGCTGATACACTTACTGGCGTCAAACTGTCCATCGTTTCTCAATGCCCCTGTCGGGCAAGCAGCGATACACTTATCACAGTTGGAGCAGTTGTCTGTGACAGGCTCATCAGGTTCTAATTTCAGATTAGTTATTATTTCACCCAGCAATATTTGCGGACCAAGTTCGGGATTGATTAGCATACGATTTTTACCGATGAAACCCAGGCCGGCCCTGACCGCCAATGCTCTCTCGGCCAAAGGGACCGAGTCAACACAAATCTTGAATTTCAAACTTTCGCCGGCAATAGAGCTTATAAAATTCGTTAACTTGCGTAACTGTTTTTTTATAAAGAGGTGATAGTCTTCGTACTGGGCGTAGTTTGCTACCCTGCCAAAAGAAGAGTTTTGAGTTTTTGCCTTAAGGCATCCTGTGGAGGGTTTTGAGTTTTGAATTGGTGGTGGGCGATAGTTTAGGCCTACGGCAATTACTGATTGTGCGTTTTTTAAGAGTTTGGCTGGGTTGATGCGTTTTTCAAAATTCTTGCGCATATAATCCATCCGGCCCGCAAAGCCGGACTTCAGCCACTCGGCTAACGATTCGGCCTGCTCGGTATCTATAGGCAAGACATCTGTTATGCCAATCAGGTCAAAACCCAATCGAAAAGCTTTTCGTTTTATGTCTTCAGCTAAATTCATAACTATCAATTATACTAAGAGCCTATAACAAAATGACTCTGTATTCAAGCGGCTTATTTTCCGTCCGAACGGCGTCAGGCTGCATCGACAATGCCTTGGCATTGCCTGTTTCGCCTTCCTTGCCGGACGAAAAAACGCTCACTTTCGGTACAACGATTCATTTTGTTAGAGGCTCTTAAAGTAAATGCCATTCACCGTGTTTCTGGAATTAGGAAATTAGGGATAGTCTGCAGTGATAATACCCAGTAAGCACAAATGTAAATATGGTATTGTACAGAGTATCTGGAGACGGCAATGAGTCGACTGAAAAAAGAAATTTGTGCAGCACTGGATTCAATTTATTGGCATAAACAGAAGCGAAAGGATGCTGATAATTGTTTTATTACCTGTTCTGGAAAAACTGACGGAGCTGGCGCTCAAATCCAGGCTGTTTTATCCACAATACTATTCGCCAATGAATTGGGAATCAAATATGTACACACACCTTTTGAAAATATTTCATATCCCTTTTATTCTAAAAAAATTAAATCTAACATTGACGATGACAAATCTTATGCGAGTAAATGGGAATCCTTTACAAATTTGGGTTTCAATGAGCTTGCTGTTGGGCAAATAAAATCAAATAATTTGGATATTATTAATGTTTCCCATCCAAGAGAGGTTAAGAAAACAAAAAACACCTTGTTTGTTATCACGGACTGCCACAAATTTGCGGACAGAAATCCCGGTCTTTATCCAAAATTAGTGCCCCAAATTCAGTACAAATATGCACAATCATCAGAAAAGCCGGATTTATATTTTGATCCCTCAAAAATAAATGTGGCAATACATATAAGGAGAGGTGAAATAAGTAAAAAAGAAGATCCCAAAAGATACACGAGTAATCATTTTGTTTTAAATATAATTAAGAGAATTTCCGCCGTATTCAATAATTTGAAAAAGGAGCCAGTTCTCCATATTTTTTCTCAGGGTGAAACAAAGGAATTTTTAGACATTCATTCTGATAGAGTTATTTTACACCTAAAAGAGTGCCCTTTTGTAGCCTTCCATCATATGGTCTCCGCAGATGTGCTTGTCATGGCGAAAAGTTCATTCAGCTATAGTGCCGCTTTATTTTCAAAAGGGACAATAATCTATCTGCCCTTTTGGCATAAACCATTACCAAATTGGATTGTTGTTAACAAAAATGGGAGTTTCGATAAAAAAAATTTCAAAAACAGACTCGAACATATAATATAAGCATAAATAATATAGGAGTTTCACTTAATCTGTAGAATTGCATTATGGCAAAAGCAAAACGAATATTCGTAATAGCTGATTTCAAGGATGAATCGGCAAAGTCAGTTCGTATGCAGCCGCGAATGTGGGTAAAAGGACTGATTCGACTTGGGCATGATGTCCAAAGGTTCAGCTACAGGAATATGATGCTTCAGTACAGTTTTTTTGGCAGCAAAAGGATTGCTTTGAATTTTGCCAGAAAGAAGATAGAGCACATACTGGTAGAACAATTAAAACGATATAACCCTGATATTGTTTTTATATTAGGCCTGAAGTATATTGATGAGACAACTGTACTTGCGATGCGTAATGTCGCCAGAAAGGCTGTTTTTGTAAGCAGAGATGATGATCCCTTTCCTGATAAAGACCTAAATAGAATAGCTATCGCAAAACAAACAGATATTCTAATTGCTACCAGCTCCGGGAGATTTCTGAAAACTTATAAGGACGCAGGTATATCGCTTTGTGCATTTATTCCAAATGTGTGTGATCCCGACCTTCAACGCAAATGGGATGTAGGTCAGGAATGGCAGGCAGATATAATCTTTACCGGCAAACCTGAACATACGAGGCTTGACCGTAATGACCAGAGATATGACCTTATCAGACGACTTGGTAAAATGAAAGGGGTAAAAGTTTATGGTGCTTTTGGCATTCCACGGGTTGAGGGGATAGATTATTTTTATGCCATAAGTGGCGCCAAAATTGGCTTGAGTATTAACATTGCGAACGATGTCAGATTATACCATTCAGACAGACTCACTAACTATATTTCCTGTGGGACATTTACTTTGGCAAGAAGAGTTCCCGATTCAGACCTGCTTTTCGAGGATAAGGTGCATTTGAAGTATTTCGAAACTGTCGATGAGTTTTTTGAATTGGCGGATTGGTATCTGAAGCACAAGCAGCAGCGAGAAAAAATCGCAATGGCAGGGATGCAAAGAGCACATAATGAATTCAATTGTGAAAAAATCGCCAGACACATGCTCAATCTAATCGAAACAGGCACTTATGACGCCCCCTGGGCAGAAATTCTATAACTGTTTGGGGGGATTTTGAAACGAAAAAAGGCACCGAATATGAGAACCGATACACTGTTAAATAGAGATTCCTTAATCTTCGAGAGGCCAAGATGGAATGTAGTGTCAAGAATCTATTGATTTTATTAGCTGTTGTTACAACAACAGCGGCTGGGATATTGCCGGTGCAGGCGACAACCTATTATGTCAAAAACGGCGGAGACGATAGTGCCGATGGATTAACCGATGCCACAGCGTGGAAAACCATCAGCAAGGTAAACTCAGAAACATTTTCTCCCGGAGATACAATTTGTTTTAAGAGGGGAGATACCTGGAGAATTCCTAAAGACGCTCAACTAATTCCCCGCAGCGGAAGCTCTGCCGGCCATATAAGCTACAGCGCCTATGGCGAAGGTCCAAAACCCTTGTTTCTGGGATCCGAGGAGAAAAACAGCCCATCGGATTGGGTAAATACGGGAAACAATACTTGGGCCACCGCTAATAATTCCTTCATTCTTGATGTCGGAAATATTATTTTCAATAACGAACAGTCCTGCGGACATAAGGTATGGAACAACAGCAGTTTAAAATCGCAGGGCGATTTTTATTATGATGGAACTAATGAAAGATTGCTGCTTTACTCTGCTGTCAACCCGGCAGAATATTATTCAGATATAGAATGCGCGGTGAAAAAACATATAGTTGCTGTAGTTGACAAAAGCTATGTGACCATAAGTAATTTAGACCTGCGTTACGGCGCTGCACATGGAATACAGGGCCGAAATACATCTTATATCACGATACAGGATTGCGATATTTCTTATATAGGCGGAGGCCATCAGAAAACACAGATACGGCGGCGTGGTAGAAAACGACACGTCAGATATGGAAATGCTATAGAATTATGGGAAAGTGCTCACGATATTTTAGTGCAGCGCAATAGAATCCGCCAGATTTATGATAATGCGATAACCAACCAAAGCGGCAATGAGAGAGGCATTTCTCAATACAATATAAACTTTCGATATAACGTAATCTGGAACACTGAAATACCTTACGTCTATTTCACACAAAATCCGGCTACGGTCGTTCACGATATTTATGTCGAAAACAATACTATTGTTAATACAGGATACGGCTGGAGCCACACCGAAGCCCCAAGACCAAGAGCGTGGGCTTTGAAATTCTGGGGCACTATGGGGACAGTATCGAATTTCTACGTACGAAATAATATCATTTACGAATCAAAAAACCTGTGTCTGTCTATGAACAATCCGCAGCCGGGCAAAATAATGTTTAATTACAACTGCTGGTATAAAGCTTCGGGAAATATGATTAAGTACGGTCGCTCAGCTTATAGTATGGCTGACTTTCCCGCATATCAAGCCAACACCGGACAGGACGCTAATTCTATTGCCGCTGACCCTGCTTTTGTTGACCTGGCAGGCGGCAATTACAGATTGCAGGACAGCTCGCCCTGCATAGATAAGGGGCTGGATATTGGCTTAACCCAGGATTTTAACTACAACCCAATTGTTCCGCCCTGTCTTCCTGATATTGGCGCTTTTGAATTGAC
>CAJVYN010000096.1 GCA_913009355.1 uncultured bacterium
CTTAATTGCTTATCGAACAAGAAGTTAAACTAATTGCCGACGCAGTCGGCTTCAATTAACGAGATACGAAATACGAGCGACGAACGACGCTCAAACTGATCCGTTTCGAAGAAACGGTCAGTTTGAGGTTATTACTCAAGTGATATGCGGAAAGAAATATTTCAAAAGGTCTCAAAAACACCGTTTATTGATACGCATGAACATCTGCTTGAGGAAAAAGAACGGCTTGCCGGCACTTTCCCCTCCTGGTGGTCGCAGAGCGATGACTGGACTGTGGTTTTGAGTCATTACATCGCCTCCGATATGCTCGCAGCAGGTATGCCCCAAAAGTCATGGGATAAGTTTTACTCCCCTAAAATTGCTCCTTTAGACAAATGGGCTTTACTTGAACCTTATTGGCCGGCTATCAAAAATACGGGCTACGGACAGGCAATTCGTATTGCGTTGAGGCAACTTTATGACGTTGAGGAACTTTCAGCAAAAACAATAAAAAAAGTACAGTCGGGCTATGAAAGTCTTCGCCGTCCCGGTTTTTACAGGCATATTTTATGTGATTTAGCCAAAATAGAATCCTGCCAGGTCAATTGCCTGACAGGTAAGCCTTTTAATGAATCCGATATGCCGAGACTGCTTATGCAGGATTTAAGTATTATGGGCATGTTTGAAGGTCCTGATTTAGAGCAATTCGGTAAACCCACAGGCATCAAAGTATCTTCTCTGTCTGACTGGCACAGGGTGATAGACTGGTGGTTTAATAAATACGGCAAATATGCTGTGGCTGTCAAATCACAGAATGCTTATAAGCGTGACATTGATTATAAGAAGGTGCCGGCTGAGAAAGTAGAGGCGATATTCAAAAAAAGACTCGATGTGCAACCTCTCACATCTAAAGAGAAGAAGATGCTTGAAGACCACCTGTTCTGGTATGCGGTGGAAAAAGCAACCAAGTTTAACCTGCCTGTTAAATTACATACAGGATATTATGCGGGCAGAAATGAGATGCCGCTGTCACGGCTCATCAACAATCCCTGCTCTGCAACAGATTTATGCCGGACATCGCTGGAAACTAATTTTGTTTTTATGCATATTTGCTACCCCTATTACGAGGAAATGATTTCGGTTGCGAAACAATATACTAATGCCCATATAGATATGTGCTGGGCGTGGATTATCAATCCGGTCGCGGCTAAAGACTTTTTGAAAAAATACCTCGTTACGGCGCCGGCGAATAAAATTTTGACATTCGGCGGCGATTATATTCCTGTGGAACCGGTTTTAGGACATGCTGTTATAGCCCGACGAGGTATAGCTCTGGCTTTGTCGGAATTAGTAGAGGAGGGATGGCTGAGTCTGGAGAATGCATTAGAGATGATTGACCCTATAATGCATGGAAACGCCAGACGAATCTTTAATCTTGCCGGAAAAGCAAAGACGCTGGGAAGAGTAAAATGGGGATAATAAAAGTCAATGCTTTTAGTTAAAATATTGACGAGGCAGCTCAGGTTGTGTTATAATATTCGACGGAAGAAAAAAGGAGACTAAAAATGAGTGAGTATATGCGATATCTTGGGTTTTGGACGCCGGGGCCTGTTGAGCTTATTGTTATTGCGGTTATCGCTCTGCTGATATTCGGCAGACGGCTGCCGGAAATCGCCCGTAACATAGGTAAGAGTATGACCGAATTCAAAAAGGGCGTTCATGAAGCCAACGAGACCAAAGATGAATTGTTGGATGACGTCAAGAAGGCCAAGGATGATATAGTGAGCGAGGTCAAGGACGCCTCTGGTCTGAACAACAAAGAATCGTGACTCGCGCCTTGTGTCCCGTGCCCCGAATGACGAGCGACGGGTTACGAGTGACGGACTAAAAATGGGCGATACCAATAAGAAACAAGACCGGCCTGGTTCCACTATGAGCTTAGGCGACCACCTCGATGAATTGCGAAGTCGGTTGATCTACGCTCTTGCCGGCCTGGCTATTTGCACCATCATCAGCTTAGCATTCAGTCGCTATATAATAACCTTTCTGCAAATACCATACGTCGCCATCATGGGCAATAAATCTTTGCAGGCTCTTGCCCTGGCTGAGGGTTTTGTGAGCTATGTAAAAATAGCTTTAATCACAGGCCTGATAATTTCGTCGCCATGGGTTTTCTATCATTTATGGATGTTTGTGGCGGCCGGACTGTACCAGAAGGAACAAAAATACATTCGTCTGGCGGTACCTTTCTCAGCGATACTGTTTGTCGCCGGCGCGTTGTTCTTCATCTTTGTAGTAGCGCCGCTTTCCATAGGTTTCCTCGTGAAGTTCAATCGCTGGATTGGTCTCAATTCAAATATTACTTTCAAGAATTACATATCTTTTGTAACCACCCTTATGCTGGTGTTCGGCCTGGCCTTTCAAACTCCCACAGCGATTTTCTTTCTCAACAGGACGGGCCTGGTGTCAATAAAAGCCCTGTGCAAATCGAGAAAATACGTACTGCTGGTCGTTTTTATAGTGGCAGCTATGGCCACTCCGCCTGACGTGGTTTCTCAAGTAACCCTGGCGGTGCCGCTGTATTTGCTGTTCGAGTTTGGTATATTAATAAGTCACCTGGCAAATCGAAGAAAAAGAGCATAAAAACAGCCGATAATGGCATCTGATTATTTTGACTGTACGGAATTTGGGGGCTGATTTGGAGAGCAATGACGGGCGCAGTTAAACACTGGAATCCTGTTTTATTTGCAGTTCTAACCCTGTTAAGTTCGGCCTTTTTAACTGGTTGTAATGCACCTATGGGGCAGTTGAACGCCTTTAACAGGTATTTCAAGGCGTGCGATTATGAAAATTCAGCCCTGTTTGCTCAGAAAAGGATAAGCGGACGTGAAAAACCCCAGGGCGAGGATTTACTGTGGGCATTACAGCTTGGGACCGTTGAAAGAATCCGCCGGGATTACCGGAAAAGTACAGAATACTTCGATAAAGCCGAAGACATGCTGAAGTTCTATGACGAGCAGTCCAAAATCGGGGATGCTGTCGGCTCTACGATTGCAAGTGACAATATAGTTCCTTACAAAGGCCAAGAGTATGACGGTGTAATGATTAACGTATATAAGGCCCTGAACTTCATGGCTGAAGGAAAGATGGATTTGGCGAGGGTGGAGTTTAATCGTGCCCTTGACAGGCAGAGACGGGCAAAAGAAAAGTTTAGTGAAGAAATAAATAAACTCAAGTCCGAATTAGAAAAAAAACAGCAGCAGGACAAATTTTCAAAATCCAATGTTGAAAATCCCAAAACGTATGAACTATTGGCTCAAAAGTATCCTAATCTTTATGAGTTCGAGGCTTACCCCGATTTCGTCAATCCTTTTGCGACCTATCTGGCGGGTATATATTTTAATCTGGTCGGCGATTACTCCAAGGCGGTGTATTTACTCAAGGAATCTTACGGTATGGTTGGAAACAACAGCTATATTGCTGAAGACCTGAGTATTACCGAGGAGATACTCGACGGAAAAGGTCAACTTGAAAATACAGTTTGGTTGATATTCGAGAATGGATTGGGGCCTGTAAAAAAAGAATTCAGACTGGACATTCCGTTATTTGTTGCGACAAATAAAGTTAAATATGTGGGAATTGCTCTGCCGAAATTGGAATTCAGAGACAGAGCTTATCCATATCTGGTTGCAGAAGCTGACGGTAAAGATTATAAAACCCGCCTGGTCTCAGATATGGACAGGGTTATCCAGACAGAGTTCAGCAAAGATTTTAAGGGTATTTTAATAAGAGCTATTATATCGGCAACGGCAAAAACCGTTGCTCAATATGCTCTGGAGAAACAAAATTCTAATGCCGGCTCTATTGCATCTATCATGATGGCGGCATACAGTTATGCCTCAACTGCCGCTGATGTCAGGATATGGACGACTTTGCCGAAAGATTTTCAGATTGCCAGGCTCAGAAAGCCGAAAAACGGCAAATTAAAAATTATTCCTCCAGGCTCTATCCCGCTTGACATTGACATTCCTGATTGTAATAATGCAATAGTATATGTTAGAATAATAAGCAATCAGGCCGTACCGGTATATAAGGTTATAACTTTCTAAGTTAATGTTTTGTTGAAAACTTGTCATTTCGACCGTAGTGAGCGAAGCGAACAAAGTGGAGAAATCTGTTTTCCCTCGGCTGCGCTGGGGACAGGTTTAATAGATTTCTCGGCTTCGGCCTCTATGAGGCCTTCGCTCGAAATGACTTTGGCGTCTGTTTTTCAACAGAGCAAGGCTCTAAGTTAATATTTTTTGCTAAACAGGGGTAGAAAATGAAAACGATTACAAATATATTGCTTTTTGTTATTGTGGCGGCAGTTGCAGGCTGTAATGGACAGCGTGATTCCAGAATTCACTTAAGGGAAGAGGTGGGAAGCGACACTCTTGGTAATAATATCGTAACCCGGCCGGTAACCCATGCCTTTAGCGTATTGATAGGGGAGGGTATTGAAGTTACGCAGGCTGTTACGAAGAGAAACGATGCCGGTTTTCTCGAACTTTATGTTAACGGGTACAACCGCTCATATAAAACCAAGCGATTCAGGTACAGGGTAGAGTGGCTCGATGAAAATGGGTTGCTGATTCAAAGCAAAACAAGTGTCTGGCTGCCGGGGTCAGCTATGGGGCAATCACCATTTAGTCTTAAGGCCGTTGCACCTGTACCGAAAGCTGTGAATTTCAGAATGGATACCAGAAAGTGGGAGTAAGTTATGAAAACAAGAACAATAGAAATCATCGCGTTAATCAGTATTTTACTTACAGGCTGTGCACAAAAAACGGTAAACATTGACGTTGTAAATGATGAAGGCAAAGCTGTTATGGCTCTGGATTACCGGGATTTTGACCAGGCTGCCAGCGGAATGATTCAATCTATGCTCGGTTCAGGCGCTCTTAAGAAACCAGGTGGTGGAAGATATGTTGTTACAACCGGCCGAATTGTCAATGATACAATGCAAAGAATCGATACCGACCAGTTGATGGCTAAAGTTGAAGAAGAACTTATGAACAGCGGCCAGGTCGTAATGACCTCGGCTGTCGGAGGCAAGGGCGCTGGCGATAAAATGATTTATGAGGTGAGAGATATAAGAGATTCGGCTGTGGGGGATGAATTCAAGAAAGATACTATTCCCGCCAAACGCCAGTTGATTGCGCCTGAGCTAAGCATCTCCGGCAAAATTTTTCAAAGAAACATTCGTTATGACAAAAATCGCCAGCAGGTTGAGTACTATTTCCAGCTTAAAATTACAGATTTAACAACCGGGCTGAGATTCTGGCAGAAAGAAACTATTATCGGAAAGCGGGGAAGTAATAAGTCCGTATCCTGGTAAGAGTATAATTTTGCAGTCTTGTTTAATGTTAAATGGGGTGAAAAATGAAAAAGATTTATATGTTTTTCATTGTGGGTGTATTGGCTTGCCCGGCGGCATTTTCCGCTACCAGGACGATAGTTCGTGAAACCAAAGGTTATGGTATTACCAGGGATGAGGCAATCAGGAAAGCTCTGGCTGAGGCGGTTGCCCAGGCCAGGGGTGTCGAAATCAGCTCTGGCCGGTACGAATTTGGTTATCGATCCGCTTCAGCAGACATTGAAAGAAAAAAGGCCGGCAAGAAAGTCGAATTTGATGCGGTATCCGTTCAAACCGGCGGCTCTGTTCTGAAAACTGAAATCGAAGGTTTGGTCAAGACCTACGAGGTATTAAACGAGAAAAAAATCGACGATAACACTTATGAAGTTACACTTAAAGTCTGGGTATATGACTACGAAGCTCCTGGCCGGACCGACAGAATCAAACTTGCGGTAATGCCGATAAAGACACTCCGTCAACGCTATCAGTTCGGCAATTTTCTTGTATCCGCCACTGATTTGTCACGCAAACTTGCGCAAAAACTAAGCGCAGGCCTGACGGAAACAAACAAATTTGCCGTCTTGGACAGGGAATATGTTTTGGACTTTGCCCGTAACAGAAATATTCTGGTCTCTGATGATTCTTCGCTTGAGGAAAAAGCCAAACTCGGCAAAGTGCTGGGGGCTGACTATATGATTGTGGGAACTATCTCTGAGGCAAGAGTCCGGATAAAAGAAAAAACATCAAGTGCTATCGGCCATCCAATAAGAGAGTATGAGGCCGATTTTGTTTTTGACTACCGCCTGATAGTCGGCCCGACAAGGCAGGTCAGATTAGCCGACACCGTCGATATTTCACTTGAAACCGAGGATGTCAAGAAACTTGTTAAAGAGTGGGAACCCGAAGATTTGGATTTCAGGGAGATGATGGACAATCTGGTCGCCAAAGCCGCTAATCAGGTGGTTGAGACCATTATTGACAGACTGTATCCGATACGCATTGCAGGCATAGATGAAAATGGGCAAATTATTATCAATCAGGGCGGCAAAAGGATTTCAAAAGGATTAGTTTTAGATATTTTCACCGAGGGCAGGGAAATATATGACGTTGATACGAAAGAGACATTGGGCAAAACAGAAATTCTTATTGCAACAATAAGGATTGATAAAGTAACGCCGAAAATTTCGTACGCAAAGCTTATCAAGGGCGATTTGTCGAAAATTTCCGAAGGCCTGATTTGCCGACAGAAAAAGATTGAAGAACAAACTATGGAAGGTTTTAAGAGCGATATAGAAAGAACTCCCAGGGGAGGAGTAAAGCTGCCCTTTGACCGGTAGTCTGTTCAAGACAGTTACTTTTTCTTATCGCTTTCGTTGCCGATGATATAGCCGGCACCGGCGCCTACGCCGGCTCCAATCAAGGTCGATTTCGTATCGCCGCCTATTATCTGACCGGCGCCGGCACCAATCGCCGTGCCAAGAAGAGCGCCGGTTTGTGCATCACTTTCACAGCCGGCAACAAACGCCGAACCCAGGATTACTGCAACTACCAATAGAATAGTCATCAAATGTTTAGCCATTTTATACCTCCGTCAAATATGAGATAATCTGTTTCCCAAATCTGCTGCTTTAACTATTATTATACCACACCCCGAGTGAAATAATCAAGTTAACGCTCGTTTAAGCTTGTAAATATACATTCAAGCGGGTATATTTTTATCGGCTTATTTCCTGAAGGAGCTAAAATGAAACCTGAACTGATAATTACCGGCGCTGCCGGTCGAATGGGCAAACGTATCCTTTCATTGGCAATAGAGGCCGGCCAGTTCAATATTATTGCGGCGATTGAAAGAGTCGGCCATCCTGATATCGGCAAAGATGCAGGCTCTTTAGCTGGAACAGGGCCGATTGGTGTCAAACTTGGCGGTTCGTACCCGCCGAATGCCGATGTGATAATCGACTTCTCACAGCCCGAAGCGGTGGACAAAACTATTGATTACTGCCTCGAAAAGGGCGCTGCGCTCGTATCAGGCACTACCGGCCTAAGTGATGAGCAGAAAGCAAAAATAGAAGCGGCTTCCGAAAAAATCGCCATAGTGCAGGCGACCAATATGAGCGTGGGAATGAACGTTTTATTCGCTTTTGCAGGCAAGGTAGCGTCAATGCTCGGCGACGACTACGATATAGAGATAATTGAGCAGCATCATCGTTTTAAGAAAGACGCTCCGAGTGGTTCAGCCCTTACGTTAGCTGAGAACATTTGCAAAGCGACAGGCAAAGATTATCCCGGCTGCCTTAGCTATGGCAGAGAAGGCAAAGACTCGCTGCGGCAGGGGGGTACTATCGGCATACACGCTGTTCGAGCCGGCGATATTGCCGGTATTCATTCGGTGATTTTCAGTACGCTCGGCGAGACGATAACGTTAAATCACACCGCACACAGCAGAGATGGTTTCGCAAGAGGGGCATTACGGGCGGCCAAATGGCTTATCGGGAAAAAGCCGGGGATGTATTCAATGGCCGATTGTCTCGGTATTTCGTAATTAACGCCGGCAGAGCAGTCGTCATTTTGAACAAAGTGAAAAATCTTTCTGCGCTTTTTGTAACTTTATTTTTCCACGCAGTACAAATCACCGCTATTAGGCGTGCTGCGCAGAGCCCTGAATCAGGAGTATTGTTATACTGGCTGTGTTGAAAAGCATGTGGATAAAGATAGGCCGATACAAAGAACCGCTTTTTTCATAGGCATATCCCAAACACATTGAAAGCGCAAATAACGCCGGCCAATGCATCCACGGATGCAGCATAGCAAAAAATACCGACGTTAAAACAACAGCGAGCCACGCTCGGCTCACTACACTTCGCAGCATCGATTGAAACAGCCCGCGAAACAGTATCTCTTCAAAAACAGGGGCTATCACGGCGGCAAAAACAAATACCGTTACTCTCACGGAAAGCTGCGGATGTGTAATTATCGTCGTAAGTCCCTCGTTTTGCTGCATCTGGAAATCATCGCCTGCAATCAATCGCCCCAAAAAACTCACGAAGATAACCAGGCCTTCCACAATCGGCAATATCGCCACGAGATTCATCGCCGCAACCTTAAAATCCTTACCAATCGTTCGCCAATCGAATCCGAACCCCCTCAGCCGCCTTGCAAAAAACAGCCGAACTGTAAAAAGCATCGCAAATACCAGTGTTATTTCGAGCAGCGCCATCGAAGAGTAACTTAACAATGCCCCCTGCCATTCAGCCAGACCGCCGAAATCGCTAAGCAGCTCGGCTATCACATTTCCCAGAGTTGACAGTATTATCCAGCCGGCCCACACACATAAGGGCAGGTACGGAGGCATATTATTTCGACGAGGCGTCGAATCAGCCAAAGCGTTTCTGCCCAGAGACGTTTTAATCAGCCAGCCGGCGAACAGCAGTATCCCCGCCAGGCAAATAACAATGTTTGTTACGCCTATATAACCGCCGAATTGCCTGATAATTTCAGAAACATTCATCAATAGATACTTTTGATTTACTTTTGTCTTTTTACTTTTACCTTAAGCTGTCTTGTATTACATTAGTACCATCTTTTCAAGGAAAATAGACTATGGACGTATTTCGGATTGAAGGGCCGGTTCGGCTTTGCGGCAGTGTGAGTATAAACGGCTCAAAAACCGCCTCTCTGCCGATAATGGCAGCGGCTATCCTGACTGCCGGCAAATCG
>CAJVYN010000097.1 GCA_913009355.1 uncultured bacterium
TTCTATTTTTATTTTTTTTTTTTAATGATACGGCGACCACCGAGATCTACACTCTTTCCCTACACGACGCTCTTCCGATCTATCACCAACTGGCTGAATGATAATCCCGGTATTATCATAAAGCGCACCAATACAGCTACAGGCAATGTTACGGGCAAAAAGGTCGAGCCAAGTATCATAGTTACGGTCTGGTATTAGAGGCTGATTTCCACTCTTACTTTAACCGCCAATCGTCCGGACAATAATCACGCCAATAATCTCTAAAGATGCTATAGTCCACGAAATCCACGTCGTTACTATCGCCTATGGTCTAAATATTACTATATTTAGCAAAAATTCTTGACATATTAGACGGTTTGTATTAGCTTTCTTAAACTTTAGCTGTCTGTATGTGGCAGGCAGGAATCAAATGTTGGGAAAAGTTTGGAGGTTTTTGTGGCTAAAGAGTTGGCTCGTGAACTAATTAACGCAGGAGTGCATTTCGGACACGGCGTAAGCCGATGGAATCCTAAAATGGCTCCGTATATTTTCGCAAAGCGCGGCAAAATTCACATTATAGATGTGAAAAAAACTTTAACGGGAATACTGATTGCCAAGAGACTCCTTGCCGAGGTGGTCTCTTCCGGCAAAGATGTTGTTTTCGTAGGCACAAAGCGGCAGGCGCAAAAGGCGGTTGAAACTGCTGCCCAGAAATGCGGGATGCACTATGTCTCTTCCCGCTGGCTCGGCGGTATGCTTACCAACTTCAGAACTATACGGTCCCGACTGCAAAGACTGGAACAATTGGAAGCTATGCAGGAAAGCGGCACGCTCGATAGTGAGAGCAAGAAGCAGGCTTCGAGGCTGAAACGCGAAATACGAAAGATAAGCGCCAACTTAGGCGGCGTGCGGAAGATGTCCCGTCTGCCGGGCGTTGTTGTTGTGGTTGATGCAAAGAAAGAACATCTTGCTTTGGCTGAGGCCAAAAAGCTGGGAATTACAACCGTTGGACTTCTCGATACGGATTCGGACCCCGATACGGTAGATGTGGCGATTCCGGCAAATGACGACTCAATCAGAGCGATTGATTTGATATTTAATGAGTTGGCCGAGGCGGTAACGATTGGTAAAACGATGATTGGCACTCGTCAGGAACCGGTGCAACGGCCGAAACGGGTTCGCTCAAAAAGACCTGCCCTGGCAAGTGCGAATGAAACCAAACCCGAGACTGTAACCGGCGGCGAGGCCGAGCCGGTAAAAACCGTAGAGCCGGCTTCACAAGAAGAGCAAGCCCAGCAGGAAACCCCCAGTGAAACCGGGGGCTAAATACTATTCACTAATCACTAACGACTAAACGGGAGTTTTATAAGATGGCGGTAATTTCAGCTTCAATGGTGATGGAACTGCGGAAGATGAGCGGACAGGGGATGATGGACTGTAAAAAGGCCCTTAATGAAGCCGATGGCGATAAAGTTAAGGCTATGGATATACTCAGAAAAAAAGGGCTTGCAACTTTAACAAAACGTGCTGAGCGTCAAACTTCGGAGGGGATAATCGTCGGCAAAACCAGCGAGGAAGGCAAGGTCTGTGCGATGGCGACGCTTTGCTGCGAGACTGATTTTGTGGCCAAGAGCGATGATTTCGTAGCGGCGGCACAAGCTTTGGCGGACTACGCATTGGCGTGCTCAGCAAATGAAAGTACGGACAATATTCTTGAGACCAGTATTGACGGTAAAAAGTTCAGCGATATTCTGACCGAAACGGTCAGTAAGATAGGCGAGAAAATACAAGTGGGCGACTATGCAAAATATAAGCTGGATGGACCGGGGCTTATAAGCATATATATTCACTTCAATAAAAAAGTAGGTGCAATGGTTCAGATCGAGACCAGCGATGAAACAATAGCAACCACAGATGTACTGAAGCAAGCGGCAGCGGATATAGCGATGCATGTTACAGCAACCAAGCCGCTGTCTCTGGATAAAGACGGAGTTGACCCCGGGACAATTGAGACGGAAAGGGCCATTTTCGCCGATCAGGTTAAGAATAAGCCTGCGAATATCATCGATAAAATCGTGGAAGGCAAAATGAAGAAATTTTTTGCTGAGAATTGCCTTTTAGACCAGCCGTTTGTGAAAGACGACGGCAAAACAGTCGCTGAAGTCGTGGCCCAGGCCGCTAAACAAGCCGGGGGCGAGGCGAAAATAAAGAGATTTGTAAGATTTGGCGTCGGATAACTAATAGCGGATAGCGGATAGATTGCTTCGCTTCGTTCGTAATGACTAATTACCCTAATGGCCAAGAGCAAATACAATCGCATATTGCTGAAACTTTCGGGACAAAGTTTTTGCAAAGCCGCCGGATTCGGGATTGATGGTACAGCGATTAAATCAATCGCTGAAAGAATCCTGAATATATGCAAGCTCGGGCCGGAAGTTGCGGTCGTGGTCGGCGGGGGCAATTTCCTTAGAGGAGAGAGTTTTTCAGAAGCCAGCGGCATACCCAGAAACACAGCTGACTATATGGGGATGTTGGCCACTATCATCAACGGCTGTGCGCTCCAGGAGACGCTCGAAAAATTAGGCCATCCAACACGGGTACTGAGCGCTATTGAGGTTCCTGCGATATGCGAGGAGTTTATTCGCAGGAGGGCTCTGCGACACTTCGAGCAGGGAAGGATAGTGATATTGGCGGGCGGAACGGGAAATCCTTTCTTCACAACTGATACCTGTGCGGCTTTAAGGGCCTCGGAACTCGATGCGGACCTGCTCATAAAGGCAACAAAGGTTGCCGGCGTTTACAGCGATGACCCCGAGAAAAAACCAAATGCGGAGCTGTTTGAAAAATTATCCTACGGTGACGTGTTGAAGAAAAACCTTAGAATAATGGACCACTCGGCAATAAGTCTTTGCCGTGATAATGGAATTCCGATTATTGTTTTGAATATCTTCAAAAAAGGCAACTTAACAAAGGCCGTTTGTGGTGAGCAGGCTGGTACATTAATTTGCTAAGTACGGAGGTTGCAGGTGCCTACCAATAAAATTATCTCAGAACACGAATACAAGATGAAAAAAGCAGTTGAAATTCTGCAGGACGGATTAAAATCCGTCCGAACCGGAAGGGCTTCCACCGGTCTGATTGAGAACATAAGGGCCGATTTTTACGGGACGCCTACGCCGCTGAAACAGATGGCAACCCTGGCAACGCCACAGGCTGATATGGTTGTGATTAAGCCGTTCGACCCGGCTTCGGTCAAAGAAATCGAAAAGGCAATCAAAAACAGCGACTTGAGCATCGCACCTGTCGTGGACGGTAAACTAATCAGACTCAATATTCCACCCCTCAGTGAGGAAAGAAGAAGACAGCTCGCAGCCCAGGCCAAACAGATGGGTGAACAGACAAAAGTCAGCCTTCGTAACATACGAAGAGACGCGAACAAGCAACTTGAAAAACAACAGAAAGATAAACTACTCACCGAAGATGATCTGGACAAAGGCAGGAAGCAAATCGATGATATTACCAAAGAATGCACTGACAGGGTCGATTCAATAGTCAAAAACAAATCGGACGAGATAATGCTCGACTAAAACAGGCCGGCCTGTTTTACGCTGAGTTAAGAATAGACCCCCTGCAGATGGCCTGTTGCCCCAAACACCGGGGCTGAATCCTGGAATTTTAACTTATCCTTGGGGGATAAAACGATGCAGACCGAAGAAAGCCACAAAGCTGAGCCGAAAAGGAAAACCAAAACAAGAATACTCAAGTTGATATTGGCAATTGCAGTTGTTTTGATTTTGTCAGTAGTTTTTCTTGTGCCTGTGTTTGTATCGAGCGAGAAAGGCAGGGAGATAATATTAGCCAAAATCAACGATTCTCTCGATGGCAAAACGAACTTTGCCGGCCTTTCGATGAGCTGGTGGAAAGGTATAAGGATTACAGATGTTAGCTTTAACGACAGCGCCGGGCAAATCATAGTTGCAATAAAACAAATCGCTACAAAGCCCCATTACAGTTCCATTCTGACGGGCGGCTTATCCTTCGGGGAAACGACAATCGATGAGCCGAAAATAGAAATAAATCTTAAAGGTCGGCAGGCAAAAAAAAGCCAAAGCCCTCGGCAAAAGAAACAGAATAGCAAAAAAGCAGAACCGATTACCCTGCCTGTTAAAAAAATCGACCTTGTCGTCAATAACGGCAGTTTGAAAGTTACCAACTCGAAAGCTGAAACTGTCCAGCTTAGCCGGATAAACTCCAGGCTAAAGCTAAGGCCGCCGGGACAGCAAACAGATTTCAATATAGATATGGCTGTGGTCAACAAAGACAAGAAATCGAAAATTAGCGCAGCCGGTCAGATTATTCCGCAGCGACAGGCCGGCTGGAGCCTGAAAGGGACCAGCGGCGAATTGACTGTTGATGTCAACGATTTGGACCTTGCCTCTTTAGGGCCGATTTTTGCATTAGCCGGACTCGATGTTCAGGCCGAAGGTATCGTTTCCGTCAATGTAAAGAGCGAAGTTAAAGATGGTCGATTTGAAAATTTAAGCGCAGAACTCAAAGGCAGAAATTTAGATGTAACCGCCGGCCAATTAAAGGGCGACCGGCTGAAAAGCAATTTTTTAGATGCCGCTATAAAACTGCAGCGTAAAGGGGAAACGATAAGTATTGAAAAATTTGAAGTTCGAGCCGACTGGTTGACTGTCCAGGCCGGCGGAGCTGTTCCTACAACATTTAAATCATTGGCTGAGTTTGTAAAAGCTGATTCAATTTATAATTTAACAGGTAACTTCGAGTGCGACCTGGCAGCGATTATGTCGCAGATGCCCGGAACCATTGGCCTTAAAGAGGGTACAAAGGTAACTTCGGGACGGCTGAGCGGCAATATCGGGACATCTACTGAAGCCGGGCAAAGACAAATTAGCGGCCAGGCAACTCTTGCCGGATTAGCCGGCACGGTGGGCGGAAAACAAATCGCTCTCTCGGAGCCGGTAACAGCAGAGGTGCAAATCACATCAGATAAGGCGGGCGTAATAAACTTTGATAAATTAAAGGTCTCGGCTCCGTTTGCCAAAGTCGATTGCACCGGCAGCAGTGAGTTACTGGAATACAACGCCGAAGTAAATCTGGTGAAACTACAGTCCGAGTTGGGACAGTTCGTAGATATAGGCCCATACAAAATAGCCGGCGAACTTTTAAGCGAAGGAAAAGTATCCAGCGCCAAAGACAAAATTACCGCTGTCGGCTCATTTGTTGTTAAAGAGCTTCGCTTGAGTTCCAAAGACGGCACAAGTGCAGTTGAGCCGAAGGCCGACATAGCTTTTGCTGTTGGTATCGAGCGGGACAAGGGTGTTCTTAACGTCGATTTTATAAAAGCAAACGCAAGTTTTGGCCAGGTCGATATAAAAGATGCGGTTCTGCCGTTCGGCAAAGAGACTAAAAAAAATATGAGTCTGCCTGTTTCTGTAAAGCTTGATTTGCAGAAACTTCAGCCATTTGCGGTGCTGTTCGGCACTTTGTCGAAAGAGATGCAATTGGCCGGAACCGTCGAATCGAGTATTCTTATAAGCTCTAAAAAAGACAGCTACAGAATCGTGACCGATTCCACACATATTAAAAATCTGAAAGTCAGCTATCCGGAAAAGAAGCCCTTTGAGCAGAAGAAAGTTTCAGTTGCTTTTGATGTCGAGGTCAATCCGGCCCAAAAGGCCATCGCCGTCAGAAAGCTGCAGTTGGTAAGTCCGCAAATAAAGATTAACAAGGGCGAATTCAGCCAGGTTAATAAAGACGGCAAAACCAAATTACAGGGCAGGGTTGAATGTGAATACGACTGGTCGGCTGTCAGTGCTGTGGCGGAGCCGTATTTGCCGGAGGGCTTGATATTAGAGGGACAAAGAAAAGATACCATCAGCTTCGCCGCCGAATACCCGGCAGAGGAGCCGGATAAATTACTGGCCAATCTTAATACTAAGGCCAAAACGGGCTTTGCGAAGGCCCAGTATTTGGGATTGAATTTTGGGCCTACGGAAGTGGATGTTCAAGTTCGAAACGGACTTTTGACAATTGCACCGTTTTCGACAACAGTAAATAACGGTCAATTCAACTTTGCCGGCGAGGCGGACTTCAAACGCAAGCCCGCACTATTCAAGACACCCGGCCCCATCCGGATAGTGAAGGACATTCAAATCAACGACCAGACAACCGGAAAACTTTTGATGTATGTGAATCCGATTTTTGCAAACGTTCTTAACGTCAGCGGCATAGCCAATTTCAACTGTGAAGAACTTGCAATACCATTAACTGGTGATAACGAAAAGGATGTCGTGGTTATTGGTACGATATCGATAAACCAACTGCGTTTGCAGGCCTCGGACTTACTCGGCCAAATCCTTTCCGTCGGCGGCTCAGGCTTTCAGGGACAAAATATTACCATTCATCCGACAAGATTCGTTTTGAAGGATGGTTTCCTGAGATATGACGATATGCAAATGGATGTCGGCGACAATCCAGTCGTATTCGGCGGCGTTATCGGAATGGATAAGAGTTTGGATATGACTGTAACTTTGCCCTATACCACCAGCGGCAGGACGGTAAAGGTCGGTGAAGAAACCGCCGGCGAAAGAGTAACGCTGTCGCTTAAAGGCACTACCGACAAGCCGGAACTTGACGTGGGAAAACTGCTTCAGGATCAGGCAATAAAAAAAGGTTTGGAACTTCTTGAAGGACTGTTTAAGTAAATAAGGCCGGGAACCTGGTTGAAGCAGATGTAAGTTAGAGTTGAAAGGGAACTGCGATGCTTAAAACGCTTTTGTCCACACCTACCACACAGCTTGGTAAAGCAAGCCGGTTTGCGGTTTTTCAGATTAAACTGTGGTCGCACTGCGCCAGACTGCTGAAGAAAAACCGTGCGGGCCAGCAGGCCGCCGCACTGTCATATCACACTATATTCGGGATTGTTCCGCTGGCTATCGTAACGCTCTTGATATTCCAGTCGCTGCCGGCTTATACGAGCGTAGGAGACAAGGTGAAAAGTTTAGTCTATGACCAGCTTCAACTCTCGAATATCGAGTATTCCGCCCCCGATGCTCAGGGCTTAGAAAAAACTGTAGTGCTCACAAAGTACTTTGACGAAATAGTGGGAAAATTTTTTACAGGTGTAAACAAAGGCTCCATTACACTACTTAGCGTACTGATTGTTATCTGGGCTGCCCTGGCTTTGCTGTCAACAATAGAAAGGGCTTTCAATAATATCTGGCATATGGCTCAAGGCAGAAGTTTTCTGCGTCGAATGATAAATTACTGGGCGCTTTTAACACTCGGGCCGCTGCTTCTCGGCGTTGGTATTTACATCACCACGCAATACTCGACCGTCGGGCGGATACAGGAAACCGTTTTGTCAAATATTGCACCAATTGTCTTATCTTACATAGTAGCGACCGTTGCGTTTTTTCTGCTTTACTTTGTTTTGCCTAATACGAAGGTGCAGACAAGGTCAGCTATCTGGGGAGCGGCTGTGGCGGCGCTGGTCTGGATGGTGGTCAAAAGTGCGTTCGGCTACTATGTAACAGAATGGAAGCCGTACAGCACGGTTTACGGCGTAATGGCGCTGATTCCTGTAACGGTGTTCTGGGTTTATATTACCTGGCTTATCGTGCTGTTCGGATTGCAGTTGACCTTTACCACTCAGCACTTAAAAAGTCTCGACGCTGCTGACATTGCCGCCGCCGAAAGAACAGAGGACTATTTCATAGCCAACGACTTGACCGTTATCAACGTTGTCCGGGAAATTGCCGCTGCCTTTGAAGCAAACACGGCTCCGGTTTCCTCCGAGGTTATCTGCAGCAAATTAAATATTCCCGCTGAGTTCAGCGACAAGATATTAAACCATCTTGTCGCCAGCGGAATTATAGCGAAAACTTCCGACCCGAAGGCGGGTTTCCTGCCCGCAAAGGATCCAGCCAATATCAAATTAAGTGATGTCGCAGCAGCAGTAGCCCAGGCCGGTTTCGCACAATCACCAACCGGGCAGTCGGCAGCTCTTGAGCAAATAACTCAATCCCAGCGAAGTGTTTTAGCCCAGTACAATGTAAAACAAATTCTAAACATTGAGCAAAAAGACTAAAAAAACAATTTAACCGCTGCGACCGCAGAGATTTTTAAATTGTCATTCCTGCGCAACTTGTCCTCCCTGGCAGTCCTTAGGACTGAGCGCAGTCGAAGGAGCAGGAATCTATTTCCTTTTATTCTTATTTTTCTCTGTGTTCTCTGTGACCTCTGTGGCAAAATTCCCCAATACGCAATACGAGATACGAGCCACGAGATACGAGCCACGAACTCATTCGCCGATGATTTTTACTAAGACACGTTTTTTTCTTTTGCCGTCGAATTCGCCGTAGAATATCTGCTCCCAGGGACCGAAATCAAGTTGGCCCTCGGTAACAGCTGCGACCACTTCCCTGCCCATTACTGTCCGTTTCAGATGCGCATCGGCGTTGTCTTCGGCGCCGTTATGGCGGTATTGCGAATATGGCTTTTCAGGGGCCAATTTTTCCAGCCACGCTTCGAAGTCCTGATGCAGGCCGGCCTCGTTGTCATTGATAAAGACGCTTGCGGTAATGTGCATAGCATTACAGAGCAGCAGGCCTTCGGCGATACCGCTTTCGTCCAGACATTGCTGAACCTGCGGCGTGATATTGATAAATTCCCGCCTGCTTGTAGTATTAAACCACAATTCTTTTCTATAACTTTTCATAATGCTTTTCTCTTTCTAAAACAAAAAAATTAACCACGGATTGGCACGAATTTTCACGAATTATTTATCGCCACAGAGAGCACCGAGGGGCACAGAGATGTCATTGCGAACGCAGTGAAGCAATCTCAATCAAATAATATTGTCATCCCCGCGAAGGCGAACCTTCTAATACTATAGCTGTTGTTCTGTAAATTGAGCGGTTTTTTGCTCCTATTAAATCAACAAGACCATATTTTACCCTCAAAAAGCTGTTGAGGAATATCAATTTTTGCAGATTTTACTGTAGGATCATTAGCAA
>CAJVYN010000098.1 GCA_913009355.1 uncultured bacterium
AAGTGAGTGTTTTTTCGTCCGGCAAGGAAGGCGAAACAGGCAATGCCAAGGCATTGTCGATGCAGCCTGACGCCGTTCGGACGGAAAATAAGCCGCTTGAATACAGAGTCATTTTGTTATAGGCTCTTAGTTAAATGTACCACGTGAAAAATGAGATAATTGATTACTTATACAGCAATCGTGCCGACAAGTCGGAACGGAAGAAAACGAAAATCTAATCTCCCCTTTACTAAAGTGGGGGGGTATAGAAGGAAAGGGTCGTCTGTGCAAAATTATTCCTGTCCTATCTGCGAAAGTCCGACGTACAAGGTACTTTTCTACGATCATAACCGCCGTGACAATATTGACTGCTCCGGTACTTATGTAAAGTGCAGTGAGTGTTCTCTGGTTTATCTGCGCGAGCGGCCACCGTGGGAGGAGATTGTTAAGTTTTATTCTTTATTGGATTCTGATATTACAACCAATGCCGGCACGACAGATGTGATGGACTTGCGGCAACAGGTTGAAAAATCTGTGCCAAAATGGAAAGAGTTGTTGAGAAAGGTTCGTTTCCGTCCACATTCCTGGCCGTTGGAGTCAGTGCCACAGGGAAGTAAGCGTATTCTGGATTTGGGCTGCGGAAACAGTGCAAAGTTGGTTGAATTCCACCAGCGAGGTTATGAGGTCTGGGGAGTGGATGTGGGAGTTGATGCCATCCGCCTTTGCAAGGAGCTTTTGCCACAGGGGCATTTTATACAGGGAGAATTGCAGGATACCGGTTTGCCGGATGGTCATTTTAACTATATTCGAATTGACAACGCCCTTGAACATATTCCAAATCCAAAAGAAGTGACCAGGGAGTGCAGTCGCTTGCTTTGCGAGGGAGGCCAACTTATGGTCTATGTACCTCACGGCAGAAGCCTGAGCACACGGCTTATGAAAGGCAACTCTATTTCCGCATGGATTCCGTTTCACCTTCAACTGTTTACAAGGAAATCATTGAGACAGTTATTGGCTAAAGCGGGATTTGTAGATATTCGAACATATATGTACACTCCTGCGTCATGGCTACCGCTGAGTTTAATGCAGTGGAAAGATCGAAAAAGGCCTGTAGTCAAATCAAGGCCCTATTCCTGGTTGGATTTGGCTTGTTACCCCATTGGCCTGATTGCAGCTAAGGCGGGAATGGGGGAGGAATTGGTGGCGATAGGACGGCTGGGATAACGGTACAGGCCGATTGTCTGAGGCAAAGATACGAAATATGAATAGCACAATTTTATCACGAAAAGCGATATTCTGAATAGTTGACCAAAAAGGGTCTGTGATGTTAAAAAATATTATCCTTGGAACGATTGATATTTTTTTGAGTAGGAAGCGGATTATCCGTTTATCTAAGGCGATGCTAAACAGGGCATTGGGGGATAATAACAGCAATATGGTGAATAATGGAGAGGTTTTTTTGTTGAGTCAGGTTTTGAGGTTGCCAAGAGAGGCCGGTCACAAATTTGTCGCTTTTGATGTGGGC
This sequence comes from uncultured bacterium, assembly GCA_913009355.1. GTDB lineage: Bacteria > Planctomycetota > Phycisphaerae > Sedimentisphaerales > Anaerobacaceae > CAJVYK01. Next base: position 1,505 of record CAJVYN010000098.1, read on the forward strand.
GCCAATGTTGGCCAATGGACAACTTCGCTGTTAGAAATTGCGAAAAATGCGGGCGGGGGAGTTACGCATTGCTTTGAACCTTCGCATGCTGCTTTTTCTAAACTTGAAGCGGCTGTAGCAAGATATCGATCGGAGGGGAAGGTGTTTTGCACAAACGTTGGCTTGAGCGATTCAGAGGGCCTCAGAGAACTCTATATCAATGAGGATGGGGCAGGTATAAATTCACTCTATGAACGACGTCTTGAGGGACTTGGAATCACTTATGAAAAGTCAGAAGCAGTGCGGCTTACAACACTGGATAGCTATTGTTATGAAAACGCCATTTCTCACGTTGATTTCTTGAAGATCGACGTAGAGGGACATGAGCTTGCAGTCATGAGGGGCGCCACAGAGATGTTGAAAAAGCAAACCATTGATTGTATTCAGTTTGAATACGGCGGGTGCTGGATTGATTCGCGGACACTCTTTCTCGACATGTATGATTTCTTAACGTCCTTTGGATATATCATCGGCAAGATAATGCCAAAGGGAATTGAATTCTATGACATATATGATCAGCGTCTGGAAACCTTTCAGATGGCAAATTTTTTGGCCTGCCTTCCGGATTATGTTGATCGGCTTAAACGTATCGAGCCGTGGATGGTATAATTCGCTTAGCTTTATGAAGAAAAAGGTAATCGTTCGTATCAAAGGGGGTTTAGGTAATCAATTATTCTGTTATGCGGCAGCGCGTCGTTTAGCAGTAAAAAATAATGCAGAACTTGTTATTGATAATATAAGTGGATTTGTTCGTGACAAAAAGCATCGTCGAAGTTACTCATTGGACAATTTTTCTATAACATCTCGCAAGGCAAATTATTTTGAACGGATGGAACCATTTGGACGACACCGACGCTTGATAATGAAGTATATTTCCCGGAAAAAACCGTTTGAAAAGCGAACATATATTGAGCAGGAAAAAAAAGAATTCGACCCCCGGCTTTTACATTATAGGGTTAATGGAAGAGTTTATATTGATAGCTTGTGGCAAGATGAACGATATTTCAATGACATTGAAGATGTTATCAGGAATGATCTGAAGATTATTCCTCCCAATGATGAATCAAATCAAAAATTGTCTAAACAGATACGAAATTCAAATTCTGTAGCCATTCATGTCAGATGGTTTGCTTCGCCTGATTCTTTTCCAAAATCTTTTAAGGTTAATGTTTGCTTAGAATATTATCGGCGTGCAATAGACAAAATTTCGTTAGGAATTTCGTCGCCGACTTATTTTCTTTTTTCAGACCATCCTGAAAATGCCAGCCGTATGATAGGACTCAGTGGCAGAAATATAAGATGTGTGTGTCATAATAAAGATGAAGCAGCCGCTTATGCAGATATTTGGTTGATGAGCCAATGCAAGCACTTCATAATTGCTAACAGCACTTTCAGTTGGTGGGGCGCATGGTTGGCGTCAAATCCGAATAAAATCGTATTATGCCCCAATTTTAAGGGTTCCTGGAATTTTCAAAGATTGGTACCTAAAAGATGGGAATTGATTGATTCGTAAAATAATTGGCATTATGGAATAAACCAAAGACGATGACAGATTACCGTTTGCGTATCTATCCACAATATGGCTCCCGCTTTCAAGGTGCCGGCACTGATTTCAACAGCGTACTCTCAGGGCGGTGGGGCAGGGCTTACGACTGGTACCTTCGCAGTTGGTTGCCCGAAGATAAACAGGCAAACATTCTGGATGTGGCCTGCGGCAATGGCAGTTTACTGCACTTTTTCAGGCAGCGTGGCTATTCCAAATTGACCGGAGTGGATATAAGCCCGGAACAGGTGGCCTTGGCCGGGCAGGTGATTCCGGATGTACACCAGGCAAATGTACTGGATTTCCTGGAATCGCACTGTGGCGAATTCGACCTTATTACGGGATTGGATCTCATCGAACACTTCCAGAAAGATGAAGTATTACGTTTTTTGGACGGCTGTTATCATAGTCTGAAAACCGGCGGCAGGCTTATCCTCCAGACGCCAAACGCTGAAACGCCGTGGGCGGGATACCATCGATACAACGATCTGACGCACGAGATCTGTTTTCAGCACAACTCCATATCGTGTTTGTTACGGTTATGCGGCTTTGGAGCGGTTGAAGTGCGCGAACAGGGTCCGGTTCCTTATGGATACAGCCTGAAGTCCACGATTCGCTGGTTAATGTGGCAGTTAATCCGGTCAGGTCTGAAAGCATATAATCTGGCCGAGACGGGCTCCACTGGCAGCGGTGTCTATACAAGGGTGTTTATTACCGGGGCGATAAAAGAAAAGGGAAGTAAAGATGGACAGACTGGTAAAGAATGAGAAGCCAATCAGGATTGCAATTGTAGTATCGCATCCCATTCAATACTTTGTCCCGTTCTACCGGAAGCTTAGTGAGCATCCGGAGTTGCACCTTAAGGTGTTTTATGGCGCTCGAGTCGGTCTTAACAAATATGAAGATAAGGACTTCGGTGTGGAATTTGCCTGGTCTATGGATCTCCTGGAGGGATACGATAGCGAATTTCTCTCTGGTTCCGAAAAGGTCACGGACACTCGTTTTTTTTCTGTTAAGCACGGCGATATCGACGTACATCTCGAAAATTTTAATCCGCATGTTGTTGTCATCTACGGGTATAGTCAGCTGTTGTCAATAAAGACTCTTTATTGGTGTTACCGGAAAAGTATACCGGTTCTGATGAGTTCTGACTCCGAATTGCTTCAGCATCGGGCATGGTACAAAAAAGCTGTCAAACGGCTGCTGCTTCCACTACTTTTCAGTAAGGTAAGTGGCTTTCTAGTCGTGGGAGATAATAACGAGTCATACTATCGATATTATGGCGTAAATTCAGCAAAATTATTCCGTTGTCCTTTTACTATTGACGAGGATAGTTTCCAGCGAGCGCGTTGTAACAGAGTGCAAATCAGAAAGCGATGGAGAGCGGAAAACAGAATTTCTGAAGATGTGTTTGTTGTGCTGTTTGCAGGAAAGTTTACACAGAAGAAAAGGCCAAACGACTTACTTGAAGCGATTGATGTCGTGTCTAATAATAGGCCTGTGTGTGCTGTTTTTGCGGGGGATGGCCCACTGATGCAGGAAATGAAGAAACAGGCAAGCCAACTTAAGAAAAATAGTTGTCTATTCCTCGGGTTTGTAAATATAGATAAACTGCCTGATGTTTACGTGTCGGCTGACGTGCTGGCTGTTCCGTCTGAAAAGGAGCCTTACGGCTTAGTCACATGTGAGGCTGTTGCTGTCGGCTTGCCGCTTATTGTAAGCGACAAGGTTGGCTCAGTGGGGCCCACTGATACCGTTCGAGCAGAAGAGAATGCAATTGTATATCCTTGCGGAGATGTTCGTGCATTAGCCGATGCAATAGTTCGGCTTGCGGAGAACCCGCCGCTTCGGCAGGGTATGGGACGCAAGTCCCTTCAGATAGCCGATGAGTTAGGTATGTCCGCAAGTGTACGGGGTTTTATGAAAGCTGTGAAGTCTGCGTGTGTAAAATGAGTTCATTGTCAATATTATATTGCGGCGATCTAAGAAAGGGCGGTACCTGTCTTCATCGTATGCAGGCACTGAAAGAATTGGGACACGATATAGCGTCTGTAGATACTGCACCGGAAGATGTGAGAAACAGGCAGCGACGGTTTAGTTACCTCGTAAGAAGAAAATTATTCGGGCCTTTAGATTTGGCAAAAGCAAATAAGCAGATTGTTTCCAAAGTAAAACAACGTTCTTACGATGTGTTGTGGCTTGACAAAGCTTTAACTATCAAACCAGAAACCTTACAGAAGGTCAAGAAGATACAAAGAGACTGCTGTATAGTGGGTTATTCACCAGATGATATGTATGCCGGCCACAGCCAGTCGAGACAATTCCTCAAACATCTTAATATGTATGACGTGTTCTTCACCACAAAATCATACAACGTTTCTGAGTTAATGAGTTTAGGATGCCCACGGGTTGAATTTGTCGGTAAGAGTTTCAACCCGAATCTTCATCGGCCTTTATCAGTTTATGAAGAAGAATGTGTGAGGTTGGGAGGGTCGGTAGGATTTATTGGTACAGCCGAAAAGGAGCGGGCACATAGCGTAGCTTTTCTTGCTGAGAAAGGTATTCGAGTGAAAGTGTGGGGCAATGAGTGGGTTCGGTGGCAAAAGAAACTAAGAGGCAAGTTTGCCGTTGCGGGGCCAAGCCAATATGGTGAACAATATACCAAAATTATCTGTTCCTTTGATATTAACCTTGGTTTTCTGCGAAAGATAAACCGGGACCAACAAACTTCACGCAGCATCGAGATACCGGCTTGTGGAGCATTTATGTTGGCTGAACGAACAAGGGAACACCTTGAGTTGTTCGAGGAAGGTAAGGAAGCCGAATTTTTCAGTTCCAACGAGGAGTTGTTGGATAAAGTCCGTTTCTATCTGGCCCATCCGCAACATCGCAAACGTATTGCGGCTGCAGGTCGCCAGCGGTGTCTGGAAAGCGGTTATAGCAACCATGACCGCCTCAAATGTATGCTGGAGAAAGTGGTATCTTTGAGATGATGATAAAACGTTTCCAAAAATTTGGTTTCAATTCTTCTTGCGTTTCTGCTGTGCCCGGACGGAGCGGGGGATTTGCACAAAACAGGGTAGTTTCGCAACGAATGGTCAAAGAACCCTGTATGGCCTACCTGCAGAGATTTGTGGCGTTTCTTCTTACGAGTTTATTTGTTTTTCTCCTCTGCGATTTACTGGCCTGGCAGAGTATCCGAAGTACCTTGAACTGGATTTTTCCATTATTTCTAATCTTCGCATGTGTGTGGACTGCCGCCAAGCTGGTTACGTACAATACAATGTTACTCTGGACGCCGGTTCCATGGTTCCTGGCTGCAACCGCCGTTTACTTTGGTATGGGTCCTTTAGCATATACTTTTGGAAATACCGAGACGGTGGTTTATATGGATAATCTCTTTCCTGTAGATACAGTTTGGCTCTGGCGTACAAATCTCCTGAATATAGTTGGGACTTTGACAATTATGATTACATTTTTAATTATGCTTAAGGTCCTGAACGTAAAACTATTGACTTCCAGGCAAAGCAGTTTCGATATCAGAAAAGTCAAGTCAGCAGCTCTGTTTTTTTTGGCGGTAGGCCTTCCAATAAAATACCTGTTTGCCCTCCCGTATGAATTTGGCCTTCTGGGCTTTGTGTTGCCCGGTAGTTTGTTTCAACTGACGAAACTTGTCCTTTTTGGCCTGTTACTTCTAACATATTTATCAGCCAGGAAAGGCGGAAATTGGAGTATCGCTCTTGTGGTTCTATTTTCGCTGGAGCTGTTGGTGGCGTTTCTGAGGTTTAACAAATCCGACCTTCTTCTGCTGTTTGTGGTTGTAGCCTTGGGACAATATTTAGCTAAACGTGATATGCGGGTTCTTGTATTGTGGGCAGTTGTCGGATTAGGTGCATATCTCTGTCTTTGTCCAATTGTTTCCTGGGGAAGAGTCGAGATTGCCAAAGAGACTGGCGCCCATTATCGAGCAACGCTGGGACAACGTTTTGGCATTGTATGGCGTGGGATTAATAGCGGATCGATCGGACAAGAGAAAATTCTTTCAGAACGCCAGGTTTGGTGGTGGAGATTGTGCTATACCCCGACACAGGCGTTTGCTATGGATGCATATGATGCCGGCAGGCCGGGCGAGACGTATTCATTGTGGATTTGGACGTTTGTCCCGCGTGTTATGTTTTCGGAAAAACCTGTGATTTCATATGCTGGCATCGATTTCTCGGAGCTTATCTTGGGGCATCAAGGCAGTTCTATGGGCATCGGAATTTACGCAGAAGGCTACTGGAATGGCGGTTGGTTTACAGTTATTGCTGTGTGTTCTTATATTGGGGCGATGTTTGCCTGCCTTTCAAAAGCGGCATTTGCCGTAATGGCAAGGTCCCAAGTTCTGTTTTTGCCTTGTGTGTTTATAGGGATGGAAATGGGCTACTCGATCGATCATTACTTTGTATCAGAGTATGTAGGAAAGGTAGTCATCTATCTTGGATACTTCGCTGTAGTACATTTTGTTTTTATTAAAGGCTTACTTGTCAGGAAGTCAGGCGGGTAATAGTGTTATGTTGCTATTGCAGTTTTAATATTTTGAGCGGCAAAAGGCGTATGGAAATATTGGTTTATCATATCGGCTCGTTAGGTGATACGTTGGTTGCGGTGCCTTCATTATGGGTAATACGCGAGAATTTTCCCGATGCGTACATTACAATGTTGACCGACGACCAGCCCGGACGAAATCTCGTTCAACCCAGCCAAATACTTGATGGTTCCGGCTTGATTGATGATTATATTACATATCCGGGTTTAAGGCCGTTGGCAATGGCAAGGCTGTTGTTTTCAATTCTCAAAAGAAACTTTGATGCCCTTGTTTATTTAATCAGAGCAGGTAACCATGCATCTCGCATATCGCGAGACATTCGTTTCTTTAAGCTTGCCGGCATTAGAAACTTTATTGGAACTGAAGGTTTTTATGATTACCCATCAAAGCAGCCGGGAAGACCGATACCCGTTGTGCCGCGCGCCGCTGATGCTTTGCTGGAGCGCTTGCGTACTTCGGGTTTGCGCACGCCGCCTGCGGGCCGGGGACGTATTGATCTCAATATCGGCGATAGCGAAAGAGAGAGTGTGAATGAATGGTTGGCCGCTTTGCCGCCTGATGGTGCAAGAAGATGGGTTGCCATATCTGTCGGTTCCAAAATGCCCTGTAAGATTTGGCCTCTTGAAAGATATTCAGCAGTCGTAAGTGAGCTTATTAAAGAATACGATTTGTGGCCTGTTGTTTTTGGTGGGCCGAGCGACAGAAAAACAGGGGAAAAGCTGATTACCGAGTTAGGACGAGGCTATGTGGCTGCAGGTGAACTAAGCGTTCGCCAATCGATTGCGGCAATGAAAAGGTGTGTCCTTTATCTTGGCAATGATACAGGAGCCATGCATATGGCCGTCGCCGGCGGAATACGATGTGTAGTACCATTTTCTTCACGGGAATATCCCGGCCGATGGTATCCCTACTGTGACGGACATGTGGTTCTCAGAACGCCGGTTAGCTGCGAAGGATGCATGCTGGCCGAATGTGTTGTTCGGAAGATGGAGTGCATTCTCTCGATTTCCGTTGAACAGGTTCTGCAGGCTTGCAGGGATATCATCTGTGAGCGGACGGCAGTAAATGTAAGTAAAGTTTTAACTGGTGGTTCTTTGCGCATCAATGGCTAACGTTGGAAGTGATTATTAAGAGCTTTATAAACGTATACCGGAGCATACGATGATAAGATGGAGAATCGCTATTAACGCTTTTTCTGCACTTCAAGGCGGTGGGCAGACATACCTTCT
>CAJVYN010000099.1 GCA_913009355.1 uncultured bacterium
TCCCGATGACCCTGCTCCGTTATTAGCGCAGGCCCGACTACTAAAAGACGAGAAGCTTTGGGGCCGGCTAAACCAGAAAGTTATTGATTGGCGTCAAAACCACTCGAAGGACATTCGTACGCCCATCGCTATTGCCAGGGAGCTGGCAACATCTGAAAATAGCCAGGCCAAAAAAACAGCCGAAAATATACTTCGGATAATACTGGAAAATAATTCTGATTTTACTGAAGCGCTGAGTCTGCTCGCTATGTTATTACAAACTACCGGCCGTTCTGCAGAAGCGGTCCCGCTCTATCAGCAGATTCTTGAGCTTGAGCCTGACAATGTAATCACCATCAATAATTTGGCCTGGATAATGTGCGAAGAGCAGGGTAAGTACCAGCAAGCCCTTGAGCTTGCCCAGCGTGGCCTGCGAAAGGCCCCAGACTACATCGATCTCATTGATACCCGTGGTGTCGTGTATTACAAACTTGGTCAATATGATAAAGCGATTGCCGATTTTACCAGATGCACGGAAATGTATCCTTATGGAACACCCTTAGCGGCAGCTTCGTATCTACATTTAGGAAAGGCCGAGGCGGCGATTGGGCAAAGAGATAAAGCTATAGAAAGCGTAAAGAAAGCTTTGGAGTTGAATACCAAAATTGAGGGTTTATCCACTGCAGACTTTACGGAGGCACAGCGTCTGCTTGATGAATTATCAAAAGGAGGAGTTTGATAATGGACCACTCAAAAACCAAAAATATCAAGCCTGATGATTCTGTTTACGGGTTGCCGGCGGTTATTTTACTTAACCCAAAGCACTGGTTTTACATCCAGAAACGATACCATATGAGTCCGAGAGAGGTTCAGGTAGCTAAGCTTGTTTGCCAGGGCCTGAGTAATGAGGAGATAGCAAAGGATTTGAAAATAAAGCGTGGTACCGTGAAAACTCATCTACGGAATATTTACCGAAGAATCCGCGTCAAAAGTAAAATTAAAATGCTGCTAAAATTTGTGAACGTTGCAATTAAATTTTCTATCAAGTCGGGAACCACCCCTCCTATTCCCATCATTGACATAGAGAAACCAGACAAAAAAACATCTACTTCTTTTGAGATACCCTAAAAGAAGTAATCATCACCTTCCTCATCCTCTTCCTTTTCCTCTCAAGCTATCTGCGTTCACTTTCTTCTTTCATCACTTTTACCCCCCATATATTGTGATGCCGTATGTTGCTATACCACTAATAGTATAATCTTAAAGTGATAGGGAAAGTGGTATAGCTTCGCATAAAAGGCACGTCCTAAAAAAACAAAATTTTTCACACTGAAATTCTTATTTTTTTCGGACTTTTTCATTGACTTCCACTTTAATAACCTATATCCTAAAGACCTTAGTGGTCTGTATCATTTAGGGTAACCGGTGGGGAGGGATCCCGTCCAAAGAAGTTTTAAGGATAAGCGTTTCTTCGCAGATTGTGGAGAATAAGTATTGTTAGGGTACACCTTGTAGATAGGAGCGAATGGTGATGACTCGGAATGAGAAAAGCGTTCTCGTTAGAGTTACCGGATGGTTGTGCCTAACGTCTTTGTTCTTTGTCGTTTCGGTCGCAAATGCTTCTCCTACAATAGCGAATAGGGACGCTATTTTGCTCATAAGCTCATCTCCTGCGGATACCCAGTCATCGACCGCTTGTGTCATTAACAATATTGTTGAGCCTGTCAATGCCGAGTTGGCCAATCTTGGTATCGAATTCCTGCAGCCCCCGGCAAGTTTGGCCGATTTAGGCGGTGCCCGGAATAATTCTGTAAAATCCCTGCCTGCTGTACCGGCAACTATGCTAATGGTTCTGATCGGTTTTCTTTGTGTTTCGTTTGTCAGGGACCGCAGAGTTTGGCTATCAGCCATGGCCGGCCTGTTATGGATAGGCCATGCCGGAGTTCAGGCTATTCCTCAGTTGGCTTTGCGTCTCAGCCACAAAAATCACAGCGAGCAACAACTGTATGCGGAACTTACTTACCCACATTGCCTTGAAAATTCTAAGCGTTTGCGTAGTGATATTGAAGGCACGCAATACATAGGTCTGCTCCACCATTTGGCTGGAATACCGGGTGCCGGCTTTGTTCTCAATTCTTGTTTTTCGATTCTCGAATCTCGTTTTTTGCGAGCGTCAAGTGTTCAACATCCAGCATTGAGTATTGAGCCTCTGGCATTGGGCGTAAACACATCTCAACGCGCACTTCTTTCGGAACAATATAGCTTAAATTCGCCATTCAACTGCTTAGCTTCGATAGCCGAGCAGTTTGTTTATTTTTCACCCGCATTTATTTTTGATAATTTAGCCCGCGGCCCGCCTCTCTTGGCCTGAAAACTGTTTTTAAAACTTAAGAGAGTGTATTCGCGAAACACTCTTCGGGTTTTGATTATTTTTGTTTTCAATTGGGAATTTTACTGTTTTTTGTAGAGGAGGAATATTAAAAGGATAATGATCATGAAAAAGCTAATAACAATTTGCACTGTGGCAATATTAGTGCTCGGCACTTCCATAGCGCAAGCTAATTTGACCAATGGTGGCTTTGAAACAGGCGACATCTCCGGCTGGGCAGCTACGCCCGGCTATGTTTCTGCCGTAACTTTTGCGGCAGGTCTTGCTGGCACTCCGGACTGGGCACCCGTTGATGGCGACTACTTTGCCTACCTGGAAACCGGCGTAGGGGAGGGAATTTATACTCTGATGACTCAGGACTTTTGGGCCAATGAGGGTTATTCGGTGGAGTTCGACATATTCTTCGATACGGAAGACTGGGACCCTTGGTTCGATGACGGCTACGCTAAGCTAATGAAAGCCGGCGGTGGAGCAGAGACATTATTGTATTCAGAGTCAGTCGCTACTGTGGGAGACTTCGGTGCTGATGGCTGGACCCACATATCCTACGTCATTGGGGACTCAGGAGTTTACTACCTTGAGTTTGGGGTGGAAAACGTTGGAGATAATGAAGTACTCAGTGCCATTGGGGTGGACAATGTAGCGGTTGTTCCCGCACCAGGTGCAATTTTACTTGGCAGTATTGGTATGGGCCTTGTCGGTTGGCTGCGCAGGAGACGGACACTGTAAGTGAGAGATATTGAAAAGAATAATCAGGGCAGGATTTACTTCCTGTCCTTGGAAAGCTTTAGGAAAGGAACAGCTATGAAAAAGATTATATTTACTACATTGGCAGTTTGTGTTTTGATGGGTGTGCCTGCTCTCGCAGGGTCTTCCTTGTATTTCAGTACGGGCTCAGCAAGCGATTTCTCGTGGACCGTTACCGAATCAGGCGGCAGCTATACCATGAGTTTTGCTAATATTGAAGTCGATACCGCTAACCCTGCAGGGGATGTGGTATTAGGTGATTTAATTAGCCTGCCAACCATGACCTTGACTAACATCCACAAAAACGTGCTGGGAATGATTGAGGCGACATTGGCCCCGGTTACCGACTCTGAATTGGCTATAGTAGCCGATTCGGGAGCTTTAGCAGGTTCGACAGTAATGCGTGCCAGTCTTGGTTCAGGTGGAATGCTGACCTTCGGAAAGAACTGGATGGCCTACTCACAGGAACAGAACGACTTGGACATTATTAGCTATGAGGCCGGCTACTCTGAGGTGATTGACGGATTTTTTGCGGCGCAAACAGAGGGTATGAGTCTCGACTTGTCTTTTTCGGGTGATTCTGCTTCCTCACTTTTTAATATGCTGGACGGGAAGAAGACGGGTTCCATCAGTGGTACTTTGAGCGGGCAGATATCCGTTGTTCCCGTTCCCGGCGCTATTCTGCTTGGTTCTATCGGTGTAGGTCTTGTCGGTTGGCTGCGAAGACGACGCACTCTTTAAAAAAGCATAAGACGTAGCTAAGGGCAGGGCTTAAGATACTAACACCCTGTCCTTGGAACGCCTTTTGAAAGGAACAACTATGAAAAAATTGATGTTGATAGGCGTTTTGGCAGTCTTTATTACTACGCCTGCTTTAGCTGTTTTCACTGATGATTTTGAGACGAATCCATTTCCGGCTCGCTGGTCAAAGGCTGGCAATGTATGGTGGACTGGCGATGAACCCGGTAACGACGGGAGCGGTAACGATTTCGTAAAGCTCGGAAAACCTAACATAAAGCCAATCAATCTCCTATGGACAGAGTTCACCGCTCCTTATACGGGTAGTTACAGCGTTGATTTTCGTTACAGGTTTATAGGTGTGGATAATGTTTCTTATCCCCTTGGCAGCGACCTTGCCTTAGCTGCCGTTGGCGTTCTTAATGGTCCGCCGGATATTGATGATATTGTGTGGTATGCCAGTTCGGAAGTTGGGCTTACCAATGGTCAAGGTTGGCAGTATGTTCATACCCCGCCGCCGCCGATTGAGTTGGAGGCCGGCCAGAATTACTACTTTGGCTTTGGATTGCTTGAGGCCTCTTGGGTGAAAAAGAGTGATTTGACGACACAATTACACGTAGATGATGTACGTCTAACTTACATACCGGCACCAGGCGCTATCCTATTAGGCAGTATTGGCGTAGGCCTTGTCGGCTGGCTGCGAAGACGAAAAACACTGTAGGATCGAATGATTTGTACGATAGCTTAAGGGTAGGAGCAGGAAGCAGGCCGCGGTGTAGTGGTATTGTTTCGCTCTTCTCTAAACAGTGATTTTTTTGGAGAAAGTAAAAAAATGAAAAAGTTAATAACAATTGCGATGGCTACTACGATTTTGATGGTGGCGGGCCCGTCGTTCGCCAGCTTCACGACGGTCAATGACTGGACCTATCGGAGTGACGTGGGCGATGTCGGCATACCGCTGTTCCAAGTGACGATGACTTTCACGTCTGCTGCTGAGCTCGGAGGAACGGACAACATGTACGAGTACAGCGTTGAGAATCTCACGGGTGACCTGACGGCGACGTTGTTTCGCGTGGCCAACCCGGATAACCTCCCTCGGACCATGAGCGGTCCGGTCGGCTGGAACGAGCGAATCGGTGCCCAGAACTTTCTCTGGGAAGATGGCTCAATTGCGCCCGGTGCTACGGTCGGGATATTCGAGATCCTCACGCCCGGCTTGCTGCCGGATCTGGTTATGCCGCCCTTCGCCCTTGGCGATCGCGGATGGATCATGACCACAGACCCTGCCGGCCCCAAACGTGTCGATGTGTTTGGGCCGATCAGCGTCAGCGTCATCCCTGCTCCTGGTGCTATTTTGCTGGGTAGCATTGGAATCAGCATAGTCGGCTGGCTGCGAAGAAGAAGGACGATATAAGTCAGTGGAAAGCATCTGCAACAAAACTGTGGTGGACGTTAAAAAATGAAAGGCTGAGACATCTTCGTCTCGGTCTTTTGCGGGGCAGGACATTCTATTCCTCTTGCCAGAGCCAGTTTGCTGCGAAGATGCCAAGGTCGGTGAAGTCAACCAATCCATCTGCGTTCAGGTCCTCAATACAATTCTGCTGGGCCAACCATTTATCGGAAAACTCAGCAAAATCCACAAAATTAACAGAGCCGCTGACATCGAAATCAGCTGCATTGCCCCACATACTTGCCTGTCGGGTTCCGCCATAGCCACCCATATTGATTCGCTTGCCGTTCGGCCAGGGCTCTTTATTCCAATCCGAATTGGGGTCTCCTGTATCAATACACGGGCTGGAAAACTCATCAAAAACCCATCGTGCGGAAACAAAACTCAGGTAATTACGCGAAAAAATCATTAAATCGAACAAATCGACAATACCACTGCCATCAAAATCTGCGGGTAAAGATACGGCTTCTTTGCGCCAAAAATTTGAAAATTTCGCAAAATCAAGTAGATTGATAAAACCATCGCCAACGAGGTCTGTCTCAGTGTATGCAGAAGGGTCCCACCGACCATAAGCACTTTGCAGATGAAAATCCCACGAATTTGGGTCATCGTTGGGGTCAAACGAGGCAAAACACGGGTCGGTATTCATATTGCTGTTAGCATCCCATGTGAGTATGGAGCCGGCATCTGCATAAATTTCTGCCTGTCCGTCCTGTACATCGCAATAGCTTACCGAAACACTGGCATTGTTAACCAGGGCCAGTTGCTTACCCGTATTTGACTCATTGGCCCAGAGAATACTGTTCTTGATAGTTAGTTCACTATTATCACAGTATATACCGCCTCCGGAAGAAGCGGAGTTATTAACTATAGTACAATTGATCAGGATTGAGTTGCTGTCAAAATAGTGGTCTATTCCGCCGCCGTTGCCGGTGGCTTGGTTATTGCTTATGATACAGTTTGTTAGCTTGGCATTTGTCCACCAAAGTTCCAGCCCTGCACCGTCGCCTGTGGATGAATTATTACTGATAGTGCAATTCTTAAATTGGGGGCTGCTATTATTACTGTACACACCACCGCCGTGCAATGCGGAATTATTCGTGATAATACAATTAATAATTGTTGGATTGCAATGGTCGAGGAAAATACCGCCGCCGTAACCGTTTGCTATTTTGGCATTTGTGATAGTAAGCCCGGAAATTATATAGTTTGGATATTCGTAATTGTTAACTTTTCTAAAGTAGAAGCCCCGCCCCGCTCCGTTTGGGTCGATGATTGTATTTGCTACAATGTTAGGGTCGTTAGGTTCGCTGCTGCGAATGATAATAGACTTGCCATTTGGGTCAAGGTCATAATTGCCGTTACCGGTATAAATTCCCTCGGCAATTATAACTGTATCGTTGCTGTCTGCCGAATCAAGCCCGTCTTGAATTCTTCTAAACGGGTCTTCATAGCTGCCCGTTCCGGGGTCATTAGGGCTGTTAACGTCCACATAGACGTTGAGGGCATATGAAACAGAAGTAATAGACAAGATAATCGCTATACTAAACAGAACTTTTACTTTATACACCCTTACTCCCCCTAAGTTCAAGGCGTTATCATTTCTAATGGTTAGAGTTTTTCAACCTGTTATCCAAGGGACGTGTTGCGCCAGCTACCAATTCCATCCCACCAAAACGAGATATAGTCTATAATATTAGCATCGTGGTATTTCTCTTTGCACATATTTGTTGTCATAGAATGGAGCTGCCGCATACAACTGAGACCGCCCATTTGCCAGGCATTTGCGCCGATATCTACCGCTTTGTTCTCGGCCTGCTTGTCGCCGGTCTCGCACAGTTTGGCCAGCTTTTCAGCATAAGGCTGCAGAGCTTGCTCCCATCGGCATCTATCTCGCTCCTCTTGGGTCAATATCTCAGCCAACAGACGCTTTCGTTGCTCCTGTCGTTTTTCCCGCAACGCCCTGACCTGAGCTAAGCGATTAGCCCGATGTTTTCGACTTTCGGGCAGCAGCATCTCGAATAATCCGATCGCCGGGTCAACAACTATCCATACTAAAAAGGTTGTTGCTAAAGTCCCAAGGGCAATTCCGAGCGGCCATTCGCCGATTTTGCCGGCATCTGTCATTCCCAGACAGCCTGCCAGGCCTCCTAAAAAAGGGGCGACCATGTAGAACATCATATAGTAATTTGTGGTGGTTAACGGATGTTCTGTTTCTATCTTTTGGCTTTCGCCGGCCCCTCTGAAAATCGCGAATAAATATAAACTGACCAGCAGGGAGATAAGTAATACCGAATACCCTGAGAGGGAGAATACAACCCACCAATTAATACCTGCCTGCCGCAGCGCAAAAACCAGTATATAGCCTGCGCTAAGCGTAAACCATATTGTACTGGCAAGATGAACCACTTTCAATGCATTTTGCCGACTCATTAGTACTACCGCTTTATTTTGAATTTATTTATATACGGGCTAAACGTGATTACAGAGAACCTCATCAATACCCGCCACCGGCCCCGCCACCAGTCCTTTGACCACCGCTCTGTATGACGTAGGCTCCGGAGAAAGCTCGTGCAATTGGCCGTATTACTTCTTCAACCTTCATTGCTATAGCGGACAGTACAGTTGGCGGCACATATATGATGTCACCTTCTTGCAGCAGGATATTTTTACTGTTATCGCCATGAGCCATCATACGGTCGAAGTTCACTTCAAAAATTTTGGGTTTAACACTTTTATCTGCTGACGGCCTGATTACCTGTACCCGTTCTATCCATGCCATAGGGTTAGGCCGTGCTTCCGCAAGAGCATACAGCAGGCTGTCGCGTCCGGTATAAACTTTTGGGCCTGGCAAATACACTTGGCCCAATACGTAATAGACTTTGCTTTGATATGCAATAAGCCGCACCTCAATTGGCTTATCTCCCGTCAATGTATAAAGTAGAATTGCCTTCTGCTGCAGTTCTTTAGCGAGTTCTGCCGGCGTTTTCCCTGCTGCCTCGAACTCACCCAAAGCTTCAAAGCTTACCTTGCCGTCTGGTCGAATTCGCTGACGCTGCAGATTAATTTCCGGAACTTTCAAACAGTGCACCTCGATTTCATCTGGCGGCTGTAAAATATAATTCTTGGCTGTTACAATAACCTGTGCCGGCCTGGCAAAAGCCTGTATGTTTTTTGGATTAGATGAGAAACAACCCGCCAGGCTAACCATGAATGTTAATACTATCACTTGCAGAAGAATTACTTTGCATCGCATTTTCAACTCCTTTCGCTTATTGTTTAACCATTACTAATTACGGCTAACACTCCTTTTAGCCAATTGTTTATAAACTATTATAATATAAAACTTTAAGTATTTTGTCAAGTTTTTTTCGCTAACGCTAAGGTTTATTCCTCACAGTGCCCCATTTGGGGCTGAGTTTTGGCTGCATGATGCATATTTGGGACAGATTACCGTATTCTCACGTATGTTCTTGATGGGCTGAGAGCAGAAATTTCTGTTACTTTGGCAGAAGACCTATGGTGTGGTAATAGGCGGTTTTGTGCATTTGGGTGATAAAGGCTGGGTTCAAAAC
>CAJVYN010000100.1 GCA_913009355.1 uncultured bacterium
TGCTTTCTCCAGCACTTCACAGGGCAATAGATTAAGTTTCACCTGTGGAACGTTTCGGCCGAGAGCGTCAAGAACGAAATCGTATTGCGTATTTTGAGCTTTTCCTTTTTCGCAATACGCATCACGCACGACGCACGACGAGATAAAGCCGGTTCTGTCGGCTAAAATAAAGTCCTGCTTCAATGCCAACCCTTTTCTCAACTGGCCGGCGCTGACAGTCGGCCTGGCTTTGAGCTTATCTATTATCTCCTGCGGTATGGCAAATGCATCGTTCGGCTCATTGATGGTCACTTTATCCTCTTGCTGTTGGCTCGACGGCTTTGGCTGCTTGACTTTGCCGAGTGGTAAAAAGTAGATGCCGAATATAAAATTCCCGCTCCTGTATTTTGTCACTCTGCCCCAGAGCCGGTATTCGTGGCTCGTGGCTCGTGGCTCGTGACTCGTATTCTGTTTCTGTTTTTGCAGGGCCGCAGAACTTTTCACATCAAGGATTTTTTCCAGCGCCGACGACGGCAGCAATTCGATGGCCGCACCGGCCTTTATAAGGCCCTTACCATCGCTTACATCCGAGTCGAATTCAAAAAACCATTTGTCCGGCTCGTTGCCGTCGGCGCTTCTCAATTTGCCATCGACGCCGGCCAGAACAAAGCCATCCGCCAGCGGCTTGGTCTTTTTCAAACCACCGGCTGCCGCTCTGTCAGCAGCTGTGCCCGCAAGGAACGCTGCTAAAATCAAGACTGTCAATTTTTTAGCCATTACCGGGATTTGCTCCGGAAAAAACTTTCAGAAAGAACCTATTGCTCTGTTACTGCTCAATCGAGGATTTGTCATTGCGAGGCCTGCGGAGCAGGCCGTGGCAATCTCAACCGTTAGATTTGAGATTGCTTCGCTCGCAATGGCAGTCCGTCAAATTACAAAACATAGCACTAAATCCCCCAGCATGTCGTAGGCAGGGGGATTTAGATATTAGAATTTAGGATTTCGAGTTTACTTTGAGACGGTGTGCTTGCTGTGCCGCTGAGGCAACCTTACCGCCTTGCCTGTGCGTTTGCGGAGGAAATACAGTTTTGCACGCCTTGTCTTGCCGCTTCGAATTGCCTTGACATCCACAACATTGGGCGAATGAAGGGGAAAGATTCGCTCCACGCCCTCATTGCCGATAACCCGTCGAACCGTGAAGGTTTCGTTAATTCCGCGGCCCTTGCGGGCGATTACCGTACCGGTAAATACCTGAATCCGCTCCTTGCTGCCCTCCCTGATTCGGCAGCGCACATCAACTATATCGCCTATTTCGAAATATGGCGTATCTTCTTTAAGCCCCTTGCGCTCGACCGCGTCCAACATTTCTGTTTTCACTAATCTATCTCCCGTATTGTTTACTATTGACTATTTGCCGTTGTTTCTGAGTTCGGATTTCCAATTTCTTTTTCAATAATAAAACTCACCGTTCTTGAGTCCGGCTTTAATATAACCACAGTTTTTACAATATGATAAGGGTATCTGTCATTCCTGCAAAAGCAGGAATCTAAATCTATAAAAAACAGTGTAAATCTGTGTCAAAAAAACAGAACCGGTTAGTTTAAGTTCAATAATAAATAGAAAACAGTAAAAAGTCAACCCAAAAGGTCTGGCCGGCACTTCTTTGTCCGCTCCAGGGCCTGCCGCCGCCGCCATTCGGCTATTTTGCCGTGGTCTCCGCTCAAAAGGATTTCAGGCACCTTCATATTGCGAAAACTTGACGGCCTTGTATATTGTGGATACTCCAAAAGCCCTTCGCTGAAGGAATCATCCTTAGCCGAGTCTTCATCGCCCAGCACACCGGCTAACAATCTAACTACCGCATCGACAACTACCATTGCCGCCAATTCACCGCCGCTTAAGACATAATCGCCTATCGAGATTTGCTCGGCGCCAAGACCGATTCGGATTCGCTCATCGAACCCTTCGTACCTGCCGGCAATCAAAATCAGCCGGCCCTCTTTACTCAGTTCAGCAGCTTTTGCCTGATTAAATTTTTGGCCCTGCGGCGTTAGCAGTATAACCCTGCCCTTTTCAGTTCCCAGCTTTTCGACATACTCGAAACAATCGAAAACCGGCCCCGGCATCATAACCATACCCGGCCCGCCGCCGTACGGCTTGTCATCGACCCTTTTATAATTGTCAGCGGCGAAATCTCTTATATTAGTAAGAACAACATCAATCAGCCCATTGTCCCGGGCTCTCTTTAATATCGAGCAGCCCAGCGGCGATTGGAACATTTCGGGAAAAAGCGTTAGGACATCAATTCTCATTTGTCTTGTCTGTCGAATCGCCTGGAGCCGTTTCCTTCTCTTGTTTCTCTACCGGCTCAGTTTTTTCGGCTTCGCCTTTAGCTTCTTGCTCATCCTTGACTTTGGCTTCTTCTTTAGTCTTGGCCTTTACTTCCGCCTCAGCTTTTGCCTTCTCTTCAGTTTCCAGCTCGACTTTTGCCTCGGCTTCGGCTTTCGCCTTTTCTTCATCCTTGGCCTTGGCTTCTTCTTCAGTCTTGGCTTTTGTCTCGGCTTCGGCTTTCGCCTTTTCTTCATCCTTGGCCTTGGCTTCTTCTTCAGTCTTGGCTTTTGCCTCGGCTTCGGCTTTCGCTTTTTCTTCAGTCTTGGCCTTTGCTTCTTTTTCAGCCGTCTCGGCTGCTTTTTCAAGGGCGATTCTGTCTGCCTTTGTAAAGGGCCTGCCTTTAGCACGGGCTATAGCTCTGGCCTTTGCCTGCTGTTTGGCCTTCTGGTCGGCATATTTATGCTTTAATCCGGAGCGAAGCAGTATTTGCGAGACCGTATCGGACGGTATTGCTCCTTTGTCGAGCCAATACTTTATTCGCTCGATGTTGAGTACAATCTGCTTACTCGAATCCTTTGCAATTGGGTCATAATGACCTAATTTTTCAAGGATTCTACCGTCCCTCGGCGTGCGCGATTCGACGGCATTGATTCTAAAAAACGGCCGATGCCGTCTTCCCATCCTGGTCATTCTCAACTTTACTGCCATAATTTTTACCTTTCTATTAGTCGTTTATAATCAATTTCCGCAACCCCGATTACATCGGATTTACGAAACACGTTTACATTGCTAATCCTAAATCTCACATATGCTTATTATAAAAAAACAAATTAAACAAATCCTATTTGCCGAAGCAACATCATTTTTTCTTGATATCAAGTTCTTTTATTGCAGTAACAAAAGTAATTAAACGATGCATTTGGTTTTTTTCAGCTTTTTCTGGTATCTTAAGAGTACCTTTGGTTACAAGTTGCTTGAGAATTTCATAACAGACCTCGTGATATGCGATAAGAAGAGCCTGTCCAGGTGTAGCGTCTAACAGGTTAGCTACTTTTTCTATATCACACAGCGTCATGAACTGATGGGCAAAGTGAGAGGCGAGAGTTTTATATGTCTGAGCTGCCTCAGAGTTAACATCAACGATATGTGCCTTAGCTATACCTTTCTCATTCAGAAGGCCATACAAAGCTAAAGTTTCTCTTGCTTCTGCTCCTTCAACTGGTCGTTCTTGGGCATATGACTGGATTAGCTCTTTTTCATACTTGCTTATGTTTCTGTGAGTTTTGCTCGGCTCAGGTGAATTTGAGTTCCACGTGATGATAACTCCAATAATTTGGCTGTCAGAACCACCGTAACTATTCGTGCCACAAGTATATGGATGCCTTGGATAAATTAGCCACGCGGTATTCTTAATGCTGGTATTGCCTTTTTTGATTCGTTCTTGCAATTCGTTCTTTACTGTATTCCATGCAATTGACCCATCCATCACTACCGACCAAAGGACGTGATACAGCATCTCATTGCGTTCAAGGTGTGGCAGGATTTGTTCTATCATATTTTCCGAAGTGGGCAGAAGTTGTAAAGCAGTCTGTTCAACCAATTTTTGAAGTTTAGCCCTTTTCTTGCCTACAATGGTAGGAAACGCTAAATAATAGTAATCATTGACTTTTTTGACTATCTTCCCTTTTTGTAATTTTTCCAAACGAGTTAGCAAGTTATCAACACCAAGTTCTTTAAGTTCTTTGTAAGTAGCTCCGGTTAGACAGGCGTTTAGAATTGGATTATTATCTGCTCTGTTAAATTCTTTCAGGTTATACCCATGCCCACTTTGAGTGTAAAAAGAGGTGTAGCGCCTAACTTCAATTTTGTCAGGGACATTGGCCTTGCTTTCGAGGGCTGTGCTTACTCTTTGTCCCCCCAAAAAACCAAAGACAATCAGCAGAAGCAAAAAGATATTTTTCTTGTCTACCATAATTCTTCTCTTTATGATAAATTTCCGTGAAGTGCCCAGTGCAAATCACGAAACACGTTTACAGTGTAAAGCGTAGCCGTTTATGAAAATTGCAAAATTGGCCGGGTCAATTCGAGCATCGGCTGCGATTTTTTGTATCTGCTCATCGGTTAAATCAGCAACGGCCTGCTTTTCGGCCGGCGTCATTATCGCTACCGCTTTTTTTAACTGCTCCAATTCCTCGGCTGTTGGCGCTGCCAGCATCGCCAATTCGCTGCTGCCGTCGATATCCTTGAATCTGCTTCTTACCAGCTTACCATATTCGCTGCCAACAAATCTGCCCAATTCTTTTATGTATTGGCCAATCGAAATTTCCCGTTTTATCGCCGTTTTATCTTACCTCTTCGCAGAATTTTTCTTTTCCGTTTCGAGCGTTGTTTTATTTTTCTGCCCGCTCCCATAGCCTCGCTCAGCGTATCCATATTAAATCCGCCGGATAGCAGACTCTTAAGCCCGCCGAATTTTCCGCCGCTAAAGGCCTTCATCATATCCCGGCTGCGCTTAAATGTCTTTACCAAACCGGAAACATCGTTGGTTTCCACGCCTGCGCCTGCGGCGATTCGTCTTCTGCGGGACGAATCTATAGTATCCGGTTCCCGTCTTTCCAGAGTCGTCATCGAATGGACAATGCCTTCGATTTGCTTCAACTGTCCATCGTCAAAATCCATATCCCCAAGCTTGCTGCCCACTCCCGGCAGCATTTTGAGCATATCCTTCATACCGCCCATTTTTTTGACGGCCTGGGTTTGCTTTAGAAAATCATCAAAGCCGAAACTGCCTTTGGCCATTTTCTCTTGCAGTTTTTCTGCTTCATCGGCCTCGAAATGCTCCTGAGCTTTTTCCACCAGCGTTACGACATCACCCATCCCAAGGATTCGCCCAGCCATACGGTCGGGGTGAAATTCCTCGAGTTTGTCCAGTTTTTCACCGACCCCGATGAACTTAATGGGTTTGCCGGTTACGGCTTTTACACTCAGCGCAGCTCCGCCGCGGGCATCGCCGTCCAGTTTTGTCAGGATAATGCCATCGAGTTCCAGCCTGTCGTTGAATTCTTTAGCCGAATTAACGGCATCCTGGCCGGTCATCGAATCACAGACCAGATAAATCTGGTGCGGCTTAATCGTCTTTGCCACATCGGCGATTTCAGACATCATTTCTTCGTCTATATGCAGCCGACCGGCGGTATCGATTACCACTACATCAAAGTCATTTTTTTTAGCATATTTTACAGCATTTTTCGCAACTTTTACCGGATTTTTGCTCTTTTCGCTGTAAACTTCCGCTCCTATTTGCTCACCTAACACGATTAATTGTTCAATAGCAGCCGGTCTTTGCAGGTCATCAGCCGCCAGAAGCGTTTTTTTACCTTTTTCGAGCAGGTATTTGCCTAATTTTGCAGCTGTTGTAGTTTTACCACCGCCCTGCAGCCCAGCCAACATAATTACAGTAGGTCCCGGCGAGACAAAATAGATATTGCTATCGACCGGCCCCATCAGTTTGGTCAGCTCATCGTTGACGATTTTTATCAGAACCTGGCTGGGATGAAGGCTTTTTATCACCTCAGCACCAATAGCCGCTTGCGTAACATCTTTGCAGAACTTCTTTACTACATTATAGTTAACGTCCGCTTCCAAAAGGGCCTTACGGACTTCTCGCATAGCGTCTAAGACGTTAGCTTCGGTAATTCTGCCTCGGCCGGCCAGCGACCTGAAAACTGAGTTAAATTTTTCGGTTAATGCCTCAAACATACCTTTATTTCCGCCTGCTCGATACTAAAACGCTGCGTTGCGACAAAACCGGAATTGTAGGGCGGTCAAACCGATTTTGCAAGGATAAAATCTACCGGCAACCGCCGCTGTTACCGCCGAACGGCTCGGTTAAGGCTTGATGAGTGAAAAGCTTAGACGCTCCAGTTTTGAGAGCCTTTGATGAATTTGTTCTGCAGGATTACGCCTGCCACTGTGGGTATCAACAGCGCAGCCGGAAGAAACCATTTCTCATTAAATACGAGTTCTTTGACCTGCTCTGTTGTCTGCGGATAGAGGTATAAAAGCGCAAGAATCCCTACCACCATTAGTCCGCTGCCGCCTAAGCTGGAAAAAAGCATAACAGCTATTTTGAAAATGATAAACGATATCATTCCCCCCGCAACAACACCTACGAGTCCGCCGGCCCAAATATACTGTTCCGGCAACTGGCAGGCATACCACAAGCCGGCTGTAAGTATTCCGCCCGCAACTGCACCTAATATACTAACCGCCCATCGCATCAATGGAATAGAGATAACCGCCATCAGCCCAAGGCCTATCAGCCCGCTCAAAAGCTGACTGTCCCCGCCGATGATCTTATCACTTATTGTCATTCCCAAAACCAACCCCAACAACGCAAAGCTGATTACCACCAATATCTTGAATACACGCCAGCCGTAAAAAAGGCAAACCGTCCCGAAGGATATAAAGGTCAATGCTTCGAGCAAGCCGAGCGAAGTGATATGTTCCCAAATCAAATCGACCGGGACAATCGCTTCTCCCACTGCCTGTCTCGTATGACTTGCAGTCTCAACTGTCTCTGCGAGGATGGTAACGAAATCCATCATTTTTCTCCTAAGTTTTCTTCTGGTCTTTCACAGTAAAACGCTATTGATTATCATTAGACCTGCTTAGAGGCTCTTCTGCTCTGTTGAAAACACCCGCCAAAGTCATTTCGAGCGAAGGCCTCGCAGAGGCCGAAGCCACCAAAGTCATTTCGAGCGAGCCAAAGGCGAGCCGAGAAATCTGTTTATTTAACAGATTTCTCCACTTTGTTCGCTTCGCTCACTACGGTCGAAATGACAAGTTTTCAACAGAGCAAGGCTCTTATTCTACAATTAGTTATCGAGTTCGCCAGTCTAACGTTGTTTTGTCGGGCTTTTCTTTACCTTTTTTTGCCTCTTTTTCTGTTTTCCCTGTGCGTTGACAGCAGAGTAAAAACTGCTCAATTGTGCCGAAAACTATCATTGATATAAAAACAGCGGCATAAAATGGTTGTTTTCGACTAATGGCATCTACAGGCAAAGCGCCTTTGTATAATAACAGCAAAACCATCCCGGCAAAAACAAGCGTTGTCCCCAAAACCGCACAACATAACGCTGAGATAAACCGCCAGAATCCGGAACCGATTACCAGTATCCTCCCAAGTATCACTGCAAACCCCGCTCCCGCCATAGCCGGCAAACCAGCCGGTATAATACTTCTGTCGAAGAGGAAAAAAAAGCCATAAGCGCCGCCGGCAACGGCTCCGGTAATACCAGCTAAAACTTTTCCAAGCCCCAGCCCGCCAAGCCAGATAAAAAGTCCGACTAAAACAAAAGCCAATCCCATGCCGATTAAGACTATTGGGCTGAAATGCGCCGCCGTTTGTTCGAAATATTGAGCAATTTCAAGCATAATTTATGGTTCATAGTTCGTTTATTATTATTTATCGGCCTGTCGGCACAATTTCCGTTAAATAGTCCAATGTCTTAGCTGTTTCGCTTTGGTATAGAGGCGCAAAAAGGCCGAATCCAGCCAATGGAGCCGGATAGGGGGGGGGTAATGCGGATGAGAGGACTCGAACCTCCACGGGCCTAAGCCCACAGGCACCTGAAGCCTGCGCGTCTGCCAATTCCGCCACATCCGCAAGGGTTCCTCTTTCACGACCATTTTGCAAAATGAGGTCCCGATGAACACTGAAATACTAAGCAATTCGCCCTGTTTCGTCAAGCCTGCTTGCCGGTTTTGTTATTATTTAGCCCCCGCATTTCACCCAGGGTTATTTCTGCACCCCTTGTCCGGCGAAGACGGGAGCAGAGTCGAGGGAACTGATTAGATGCTGATTAACGCAGAGAGTTTTTCAGTAAAGGCGCCGGATATGCTTAATTTACCCGGTTTATGCCGGCCTTGGGGACAAATCATTTGAATAATCGACTCTAAATTGTTATAATCAAGATTCTTATAAACAATAAGGAGGCTTTGCTAAGTGGTGATGAATTCGTGAAAAATAACACTATGAGAATGCCGGCTGTTTTTATTCTGGTTGGGATGGTATCCGTCTTCGCTGCTGGTCCGGCACAGGCCGAGCCTGTATTCAACTCAAGTATTACATATATAGGTGCTGCTAATGATCCTAACTATCATAACTGGAGATTGGAAGTAACTAATGATAGTTTGGAAGATATACCTCCAAATTATGGTAAGGCAGTTACTGCTTATGCTGAAAATACTTCAGATGTCAACTTCCCGGTACCTCCAATGGATGCAAATATGAGATAGATCGGAAGAGCACACGTCTGAACTCCAGTCACATTCCTTTATCTCGTATGCCGTCTTCTGCTTGAAAAAAAAAAAAAACAA
>CAJVYN010000101.1 GCA_913009355.1 uncultured bacterium
AAATATTGGCCCTTAGCAAGATCGTATTCGCTTGTGAAAGAAATTTAGGAAATAACGGGACGGGTTATTGTCAGCTTGCTGAAATCTGATAGGTGGATGTAAAACCGGGCTTTTTCAACAGCCCCGCCATTGCACTTAAAATAAGCAAACCCCTTCATCATCAAGGCGGTTTGCCGCATTCCGAATACATCCACGGTAGTTTGAATCGAAGCATGCCCCATTTGTTCCTTCATATACTGCCGTTTAAGTCCACAGGCGACCTGTTCAAAAATCACAGTACCACAGCCTAAGATTTTGGGAAATTTCGTTTGAGATAGAGGCCTGTGCAGAAAACCTTGGATACGGCTGCTAAGTTAAAAAACCGAAGAGGGCGGGATTCTATTTGCCCTCTCTTTGTAAAGTACTCAATAATCTGATTTTACAGCTCAATTCAAATGATAGCAAGGATTTAAAATCTCTCGTTGATTTACTATTCCTACACGATTTTTTACTATCTCGTGATGTATTTTGAGAGCAATTTGAGGACAATTTATGGAGTTTGGATAGGTGATAGCTACCTTGGCATCGGAATTGGTCTTTCACGTAGCCAAAGCAGTAATTTGAGACAAACCGTCACCCGATTCAAACTGATTTCCACCAAAGTAGCAAGCCGTGAGCAGGCTATTTGTCAACGTAATTTCAATACGTTTGCATTCGCAGTAGTCAACGTATGTTCAAAACGTTCATCATTTTTTGCGATTTTTTAAATCTTTGATATTACAAATCTTATGGATTTACAATTTTTGCGGTTTTACCCGCTATTTAGCGTTTTGGTCGTATTATGGTTGTAGAATGTTAACGATTCTAAAAGGTGGGTTCAAATTTGTAGCCAATTTCTCGGAGTGTATGGATAAAAGTAGGATTGTGCGGTTCTGGTTCGATTTTGTTCCTCAAGGTAGTTACACAGCGATCAATGCTGCGATGTGTAACAAAACTATTGTAACCCCAAACGGCATTTAATATTTCATCGCGAGTCAAAGCCTTGCCTTGTCTTTTTAGGAAAAATTCAAGGAACTTAAACTCTTTTGGGGAAAGTTTTATTTCCCGGCTATTTTTCGATAGTTTCCTGGATGGAACATCAAGGACAAAGTCACCAAATTCATATCTATCTGTCTCTGCTTGTTTGTTACGGCGTAAGAACGCTGCTACTCTGGCAAGAAGTTCTTTTATACTGAAGGGTTTGGTGACGTAATCATCGGCTCCGAGGTTCAAACCCAGAACGATATCTGATTCTTCGCCTTTAGCGGTCAGCATAATTATGGGCATATCGAGTTTTTCCTTGCGGATGAGCCGGCATATTTCATAGCCGTTAATGTTGGGAAGCATAATATCAAGGATAATCAAACCCGGCTTACTATCGAGAGCGGCATTTAGCCCCACCTCTCCATCAGCAGTGGTTATGACATTATAGCCGGCGTACTCGAAGTTATCTTTCAAGCCCCGCAGCATTGTTGAATCGTCTTCAATTATCAGTACCGTTTCCATGTGCCTTGATATTTATTCGGATGATACGGCAGAGCGTTTTGCCTCACCTCAATTTGTTTTGCTAAGCTTCACCGTGAACGTACTTCCCTTGTCCGGCTTGCTTACAACGTCAATTGTACCTTTATGTGCGTCGACGATGAATTTAACAATAGACAAGCCAAGGCCGGTGCCTTCAGCTCGACGGGTAAGGCTCCGGTCAACCTGGTAAAACCGGCTGAATATTTTTTTCATCGCCCTGCGAAATATGCCTATACCATTGTCACTCACTGAAAAACAAACGGAGCTGTCTTCGGCATAAACTTTTAGTTCAACTTTTTTATCATCATAGGAGTATTTATATGCATTGTCCAGCAGGTTTACGAGCACTGTTACCATTGCATCTTTGTCAGCCGGTATATCCGGCAGACTCTGCTCGATATTGATATCAAATCTGCAATTGCCTCTATTGAATTTGGTCTGCACTGCTTCGGCGGCGGCTTTAGCAATTTGGGCAGGATCAGTTTTAACGATATCAAAGGCCTGTCTGTTTCTTTCCATTCTTGAAAAGGTAAGGAAATTATCCACCAGCCTGCTGAGCCTTTCGTTTTCCTTTGCAATCAAGTGGAGGTATTCTGAAGTGGTCTGCTCACTCTCGTAATTACCATCCAGCAATGTATCCACAAGAACACGCATTGAAGATAGAGGGGTCTTTAGTTCGTGGGTAACCGTTGCAATAAAATCATTTTTAAGCCTGTTGAGTTTTATCTGCCTGCCAATAACTTGTGCAGCTATTGCTCCGGAACTCAGAATCAATAAGACAACAAGTACGCCTGTCCATGTATAAATAGCAACCTGCTTACTGGCAGTATCGTCAAAGATATTTGCATCTTTCATATAAAGCTCTACTGACCATTCGGGAAAAGTATCTCCCATGGGAGCGGATAAAATCGGCTTAGCTGCAGGCATTTGTTTGTCGTGTCTTCCGAAGTAATCGCCGGCATTGTCTTTGAATTTGCAGATGAAAGAATCTTCCTTAAACACATTCGTGTATCCAAAAAGAATATCAGGCGGGTTTACCAAAACGTATTTCCTAACCTCGTCTTCAAAAAATAAAACATAAGTTGTTTCCGGCATTTTGATTCTTTGAATCGTGTTAGCTTTCCATCTGCCGAACAGTGATGTATTTGGATGTTTCTCTGCAACGCTAATAGATTGTCTCTCAGCTTTTATTTCTCCATGTACGTGGTGGTATTGCGCCTGTCTTGATTCATTCTTTATAGTTTTTCCATTCTCGGTAAAGGTTTTCAGTTTCTCTAATCCAAACTCTCTAATCGACAACGGCCAATGAGAATTGCCTATAGCTGTAAGCAAACCGTCTGTCAGGTCATCATAATCTTGGCTTGTTTTAATGTATAGCTCAATCAGTCTGATATTGTTGTTGATTACAATCGCAGGAGGAAGGACAAAGACGTTGCGTTCTATAGAGGTGGTTGAAAAAGCATTAAACAAATATTTACAAGTCTCGATAGCCTCGGAATATTGCTCCTTTTTTGCCAGGCAACGGGCCTTAGACACTATAGCTTTGCACTTAACAATATTATCCTGCGTACTCTCAGCCACCTCACCATAAAGCTTAGCCGCTGTTTCATAATCCTTCGTAACAAATTCAACATTCCATACTTCACTTAGTTCTTCACTATCAACTTCGGACTCTATATCAGCCTTTTCAAATTTTGGAAATTCGACCTGGCCGTTAGCATCATAAACTATCAGGCTGTGACGACCTGAGAATATGCTAACAAGATTAGTAATGAGTCGTATGGGTGGCTTTCCTGTTTTTTTCTCGCTTTGCTCGATGTCCCTGATGAATCTTTCTGCTAATGACTTATATGAACTATCACATCCCTGCGATATTTGTTCCAATTGCTGCTTATACGTATCAATGAGTTTCTGTCGAACAGCAAGGCGTTCGTTTTTTACGGCCTGGGTCATAAACCAAAGCAAACAGATGGTGGGCAGTATCACTGCTATCGTAAGCAGCAATATCACCCACCGCAATTGATCTTTGGAAGAGATTTTGTTCATTAGTTTAACTTAATCCCTTTTTGCAAGTTTTAGATCAACACGATGTTTAACATTTCTTCCCTGTTCTTTGCTCCAACAGTAAATATCAAAGCCTTCTATTGTTTCATGTGATGTAAAAGGCTCGGATTGAGAATCAATTTCAACGTTCACCGGCAAAACGAGATAGAAATTTTCAATTACCGGCGAACCGTAGTAGTTTTGCATTCTAAGAGAGGCCTTATGATATTCGTCCACATTTAATTTACGTGTACCTGTGCTGTAAAACAACATACGTGTTTCGCCAGGAGCTATCGGTTCCGATGGTGTCCAAAAATACCTATAATTGCTGCCTGGAATCTTTTGTGTTCTGATCTTCTGTCTTACACCTTTGCCGTCGTAGATATAATTTTCGGGTGAGTCATTTGAACCCATAGAGACCTCATAGTCGACAACTTGGCCTGTTTTGTTCTTATATATCTGTACGAGACCAAAATCCCTGTTGAAGTCTTCGTCGATTATGTGGACGTGGCTGTTGGTTCTTAGGCCTTTTTCTTCTGCGGTTATATGTGTCTGACGGAAATGGTCGGCGATATATGTTCTTACAGCGGCAGGGACAATGTCCAGCACAGGTTTTGGGATGGCATTTCTTTCGTTGATCGCCTGAGCTTTTTGAAGCATGTCGGCTGGTATCTCGGTTGGGTTCCCGTCGATATCTTTTGTTGCGAAAACAATAGCAAATTCGGCGGCGGGGATATGATCTATGTTTCTGAAGCTGCGGTACTGTGGTGAGTTTATCAACACTAAATACGGTTTTCCTGGTTTGACTTTAACTGGCAGACGGCAGGTTCTTGAGTCAATATATTTTACATTGCCAACAGTTTCCGGATATATTTCTTTGGGGCCGGTTCTTACCCATGACCAACCGTACTGGAACATGTTCTGATCGAAAGTTACGGTGACTTCATCGATATCGAGGTCGACATCATTTGAATATGTTTTCGGGAAGCTGTCAATAACAACGGGCTTTGCGTTTTCAGGGTATACCTCTACTTTGTCCAGTATCACTGTTATTTCATTTTTCTGGCCTTTCATGTGCCGTCTGAACTCATAGATGTCAAAGTATCCGATTCGTTGATGTGAGGTGATTGTCGATGAATTATCAGTTATTTTGAACATAGCGGGGAGCACAAGAAAGAAGCTTTCTATCACCTCGGAGCCGAAGTCGTTTTGCATTATCAGTTGATGGCCTCTTGTTGTCTTTGGTAACGGGTTTAAGTCGTTGTGTATGTATCCGAGCACCCTGAATTCGCCAGGCTTTACGGGTCTGTCGGGTGTCCATATAAGCTGGCAGCGAGTTCCATAGGCAGAGTTGACTTCTTTCCATTCGAACTGCTGTTTTTCGGCACTGTCATTGAAAAGCTGAAGGTTTGTATTGTTGCATGTAAACTGTGCGATCTTCCTGGGCTCTGTCCAAGTGTCCTGGCCCATATTAAATACGTCGATGAGGCCGCCGCGGTGTTTGATGAAGGTGTCGTCAATTCCGTAGATGTGGGTGTTGTTGGGAATTCCCAGTTCGGAAGCTTTTTTGCCGGCGTCAAAGTGCAGCCCGAAGATGTACTGGTAAACCTCGGTGGGAAGCAGCATTAGAGGGCTTTCAGATGGGGCCACAGGAGGTATTATCTTGTTGAGCTGGTCCTGTGCCTTTTTGACTACCGTTTTTTGTTCCGGATAATAGCCAACCACTTCCTGAAAATACTCTGCCGCCTTTTCCTTCTCACCTTTTTTAAGGTAACACATGCCAAGCTGGTAGGTTGCCCGGGCAGCGAGACGTTCTACATCCTTGTATTGTTCAAGAACCTGCTCATAAAGGCTTATAGCCTTTTCCAGGTCCCCCTCCGTTTCCTCGGCGTACAGACCTTCCTGCAACAGCATACTTGCGGGTTTGGCCTGAGTGGCTGATGAAAGCAATCCAACAGCCAGCAAAAGAATAACGATTGTGCTCTTTAAATTTTTCATAATCGTACTCCTTTCAAAAATTAGGTTAACAGAAAATATCCATTTTTAACAGGGTTAGTTTAGCATCCCAATGTTACCGTTTTGTTACGGTTTCATCCTTTTTTAGTGATTTTTCAAGAATTCTTGTAGGTTTTTAGGCTAAAAAACAAAATAATAGATTTTTACGAACATGTTTTTGAACCTTTTAGTCTGTTGTTGTGACTACGAGGAGGGCAGTTACACAGAGATTTTTAATTAAGAGGCTGTTTTGGTTTGGTTCGGCCTTCTTAAATTACATACTTTCGGCTATTTTCAATCACTCTATCTGTTTGCGTAGAAACATCCTGAACATATCTTGTGGCCATCTTCAAATTAGCATGCCCAAGTAACCGCTGAACCGCAAATGGATCTCCTGATCTGGCGGCAATAAGTCATTCAATCCTCTTGTACTCAGAGCAGCAATAGGCTGTTCAAAACGATGACCGCCTTTTACAGATTCATCCAACTCTCGGTATACTAATAACTGTCAATCAGTTGACGTTTACGAAAAAGACTATTCTTGTCCGGTATTTTAAAAAATAGTATAGCCTCTCTTTAGGTATGCATGGGAGTCCCAGCTCGAAGGGGGCGGGGGCGTGGTAAAGAAACTGAGGGAGTAGGAGTCCCATCTTTTCCTTGGACGTGAACGGCAAGCGTTGCCGTTTTGACTTGCTCTATCCCTATTTTTGGCCTATTATGGCCGGGTGGTTTGTTCTGTTAATTGCAAATCTGATAGGAGTTACAAACAATGCCAGAAGAATTATTATCCGTTACGAAAGTGATGGCCCGGCTGGCTATGGGACGGACGACTTTTTACCGATGGAGGCCGAAGTTGATTGCCTTCGGATTGCAGGAAGTTCGTTTCGGCAAGAAAAGCAGGCGTTTTCGTGCCTCGTCATTGGACCGCTGTATCAAGCGGATGTCAGAATCCGAAGCTCATCTTAAGATTGAACAACCGAATAAACAGGATCATGCTTCCTGAGTTATTGTAGGTCTTCGCTATACTAACAATCAATGCAATAAAAAAGGCCGCCTAAGTAATAGCTGGCCTTACGGACAATACATCCGAGTTCATCGTCTCTAAGACTGAGCCGTATCCAGTAGCGACAGTGGCGCCTGTGGCAGTAAAACTGTTATGACTTGACATCGCAGTATGGCATTTCTTAAAGGCTCAGACAGCCTCGGCCAGGCGTTTATCACTTGCTCAAAATTGGAGTATTCCTGCATCAAAATGGCGGAGTAAATGGCGAAGTGAGCTTGGGCGATTCCTGTAAGCATTGACAGTGCAGATACTTACGGCCGCATAACAGTGGACTCATAATCCATTGGTCGTAGGTTCGAATCCTACCGGGCCCAGTGCAAACTGACTATTTACAATTTACTATGATTGTAAAGCGCCCGTGTTTACCTGACTATCTGCTCAATCGCCTGAGCCAGTACATAATCCGGCAGCTTTTGCAGGTCAGGCTCAGCTTGGTAGGCAGATATAATACTCTTATCAGGGAACACACCAACCTCCTTAATCAGCTCATCTGCCAGCGCCCGCAAGCGTTGCTCTGCCATCGGCACTTCCGCTTTGCGGCGTGCCGCCTCTACCAAGGCCTCGAATTCGGCCCTGCTGTCGTACCAGTTAAGCTGTAACTCCAGTGCAATCCCCTGCCGCACTGCGATACGGTCAAAGATATATTGAATCCCAATCGGATTGTAGGTTTCTATCCGTTCATCCAGAAAGGCTAAGCACACATCCTGGTAGGCAGCGTATTTCTCTTCGTCAAAATTTCCAAAACCACCCCTGGCAAGCTCCTCGGCCAGCAGCTTTTCTATTCCGGCTGCTAAAAGGTCCTTCTTAGCTTCGAGCCGCTCATACAGAGCTTCATAGTACGCCTTCAAAAGTAATCTTACTTCATTCATTTCTTTTTCGCTATGTTAGAGATAATCTCCAAGGCCGACCAGCCCCATACAACTCGGCCAGTATCATACCAGATTTTGCGTTATCAAGCATCCACCCGAAATTTATTCGAATTTAGCTGCTGCCATCGGCAGACATACTATATTTTATCTGGCTTTCGACTATCAAGACCACATATTTTACTTGCAAACAACAGTTGATTTATGTAAAAAGCTCAAGAGCGTTATATCAGGGCGATTAGCTCAGCCGGCAGAGCAGCTGACTCTTAATCAGCGGGTCACAGGTTCGATTCCTGTATCGCCCATTTCCATCGTTGCAAAAACTGCCTGGCACTTCTTTCCACCTAAGAAAAAACTATTAATCTATAGACGATAGACTGTATAAATTTTGGAAGTTTATTCTTGACGGATAAATGGAAATCGGTTTTATTTATGAACACAGTCGAAGAATAAAAAAATTTATGGCTTAATAGTTTATAAATAAAGAGCTTGTGCATTTTACGGGACGGTCAAAAAAATTCATCTGGTCTGTTGAGTTTTTTGGAAAGGATGGAATAATGCGAATTGTCAAACTTTCGGGGATTTTTCTCATAAGTGCCTGTGTCGTGCTGTTAAATGGTTGTGCCTCGCTGCAGCAGTATAAGGACCTGAAAATCCAAAATGACACACAGCGCAAGCGGATAGCAAAGCTTGAAAGCGAAGTGCAAGCCACCACGCTGAAACTTGAGAAGTTAAAAAGAGAACTTGAGACTACTGAAGGTCGCAGCAATATCGATGTAGAGGCGCTGCAGCAAAAAATTACTGCTCTTGAAGAGGACGTGGGGAAAAAGAAGGCTTTGATTGCTTCAATGCAGCAGCAGTTACTTTACGGCGGAGCACAACTGCCGGTCGAACTCAGCACAATGCTGGAGGATTTTGCCAAGAGCGAGAAAATGGTCACGTACGACTCAAGCCGGGGGATAGTGAAGTTTAATAGCGATTTGCGTTTTGAACGTGGCAGCGACAACGTGGCACCTACAGCAAGCGAACCACTTAACTCTACCTGTCACATTGTTAACTCTGAACAGGCACAAACATTCCATATTATACTCACCGGCCACACCCTCC
>CAJVYN010000102.1 GCA_913009355.1 uncultured bacterium
TGACTCGTCTTCTTTCTTTTTCTCTTCTTTTTTTTTTTTTTCAAGCAGAAGACGGCATACGAGCTAAAGGACTGTGACTGGAGTTCAGACGTGTGCTCTTCCGATCTCCCGAAGACCCAGCGCGGCCAGTGCCTCTTGACCGATGCGCCGAGCGAAGTGGACGCCAAACAGCTCGAAGAGCTGAACCTGAGAACGCAAAGGCACTCGCACATAAGCGAGCGAAAAACAGACGAGCAAAAGTAGTAGCTGGCAGCAAGCTCTGAGCTTATGCGAAGGCAAATACATAATATTTACCACAAGATTCTGGTGTTTTTGCACCTCTCGCCTCTTTCGTTGGCGAAAAAGTGTCGGCTTGCGTTCGGGGCGGCGGTGATCTTTATCCTGACATTGGCACTTCTTGTGCCATATATGTGGATGAGTAAGCTTACTACAATGGCTTTGCTCGATGCAGGGCGAGCCAAAGCTGAGACGCTGCTGAGCAGGCATTTTCAGGTGAAAGAAACGAGCGAAACGGCCCTTGCCCCGCTGGACAGTACAGGGCGGGTGCGCGACGTAAATAACCCCCGGATGTGGTGGATTCGCTTCACAAAAGAAGAAGAAAAACAACTCGGGCAGCTAAGCGACAGCCAGAAAGAGATGATTGAATCTCTAAAAGCACAGGAGGGCAGAGACGATGATATTCAACTGGCCAAATATGACGGCGTTCTTCACAGCAATTATGTAAGAATCTTCAGGGCGACCGACAGTTGTATAAACTGCCATAATCCGCAGGGCTCGGCTGCATCTTTCGACCGGGGAAAGCCGATAGGTGCGGTGGTTATTCAAAACCCGGCTGGTGAAATCAGTAAAACTGTCCTTCTTAATCGGGTCTGGATAATCGTTGCCGGCCTAATCGCAGGCACAGGGGCAATCATCGCTTTTTATATAATTACTCAGCGGGTAATCCTTCGGCCTATCCGGCAGCTGAGGGCGATTGCAAACAACGTAGCTGAAGGTAATCTCGATATAAGAAGCTCAATAAAAACCGGAGACGAATATGAAAAACTTGCCGATGCGTTTAATCATATGCTGGATGGGCTGCAGGACGGAGCAGAAAGGCTGCGGCAGGCAAACAAACAGCTCGACGACAAAATAGCACAGCTTTCCGAGCGGAATATCGAATTGTACAAGGCCAACAAGGTAAAGGGAGAATTCTTAGCCAACATCTCGCACGAGTTCAGAACACCCTTAAACGCTATACTGGGCTTTGCCGAGATACTGCGGGAAAAACCCGACCTTCTGAAAAAGGAAAAGGGCCGAAGATATGCAGAGAATATTATTACCGGCGGACAAAGACTCTTGAATATGATTAACGACCTGCTCGATATGGCAAAGAGCGAAGCGGGTAAAATGAAACTGTATATAGAACAAACCTCTGTTCCACAGCTTTGTAAAGGGCTGGTGGCATCTTTCTCGGCGCTTACGAAAAAAAAGAAAATCAAAGTCAAACTGACACTCGATGATGATATACCGATTCTCTCAACAGACGCCGGCAAGGTTCAGCAGATACTGTATAACTTTCTGAGCAATGCGGTGAAGTTCACGCCTGAGCGCGGCAGGATTGCTATCGAAGCTGCGATGACAGACGAGAAGACGGTGCGGATTGCGGTGGCCGATACCGGCTGTGGTATTGTCGAATTGGACAGGGAGAAAATATTCGAGAAATTCCGGCAGGCTGACGGCTCTATAACCCGCCAATCGACCGGCAGCGGGCTGGGCCTTGCCATCAGCAGGGAATTGGCTGCTATGCTGGCGGGCAGTATCGGCCTGGAAAGCGAGCCGGGAAAAGGCTCAACCTTCTGGCTGGATATACCCGTTACAATCACAAAAGACGAAGAAACGCAGGGCCGCAGCATACGAATTTGACCTGTCCAGTATTTATGGTATAATGACCTGGAAAGGGAATGGTGCACGCAATGAAGAGAAAATTCGTAAGAGCGATTTTCCCGGGTACGTTCGACCCAATAACAAACGGACACCTGGACGTTATCAGCCGCGGTATAAAACTCTTTGACGAGCTTATCATTGCGGTCGGCCGAAGTCCGGTTAAAAACCCGCTCTTTACGCCCGAAGAACGGGTGGAGATGATTGCTGAACTGGTAGCTGATATGCCGGACGTCTCGGTCGAGGACTTTGACGGGCTGACGGTTGAGTATGCCGCCAAAAAAGACGCTGACGTTATCCTGCGCGGACTGAGGAGTCTTACCGACGTTCAGTATGAGTTCCAGCTTGCTATGACCAACAGGGCTGTAGCGGGCATAGAGACCGTTTTTGTTATGACCAGTGAGCAGTACGGCTTTACCAGCTCAACTTTGATTCGCCAGGTGGCTTCACTGGGTGGTGATATTTCAAACCTTATTCCGAAAACTATTTATAATCGTTTGCAGCAGCGCCTTAAAAAGTGAATCGAGCCGTCGCCATCAGGCGTGCCGGCTCTCCTATGGAGTCCTGCCGTAAGGCATGCTGGGCATCACGGACTGCCACAGCTGCGCAGGGCCACGAATTGCAAACCTCAAGTTTGGAGTTTTGATATGTTTATAGTTAGCGTCGAATCGCAATTTTGGGCATCGCATCGGCTGGCTTTTCCGGACGGCTCAAAGGAGCCAGCGCACCCGCATAACTGGCTGGTTACCGCTGAGGTCGGCAGCGACAAACTCAATAGTGCAGGACTTGTTATCGATTTTCGCCGGCTCAAGGCAATGCTGGAAGTAATCGTTGCCCAGCTTGGCGATACATCGCTGGAGAATAACGACTATTTCCAGCAGAATGGTTCGTCGGCTGAGATGATAGCGAAGTATATATATGAAAAACTTGAGCCGAAACTGCCGGATAACATAAAACTCAACTACATCAGGGTGGTTGAACAGCCCGGCTGCTCGGCCAAATTCGTCAAATAGACAAATCGTACTGCAGCGGTCTTCTGAATTTGACGATACCTAATATCGTATTGTGCGAAACAAAACCACATACGACATACGAGAAATGATATGCAATGTCAGATTTGTAACAAAAGTGAAGCGACTATTCATTTAACTGAGATTGCCGACGGCGTGCGCACCGAGATGCACATTTGCGAGCATTGCGCCGCAGAGCAGGGTATAGCCGTCAAGAGCCAGATGCCTATAAACGAACTGCTCAGCAGTCTGCTCGCCAGCCAGCCGTCAGACGAGCAGATGCTTGGGGCTATGGACAAAGAGCTTTCCTGCCCACAGTGCGGCTTTACGCTGGAACAATTCCGCAAAGAGGCGGTACTGGGCTGTGGCTATGATTATGAGCTTTTCGAGAAATCGCTTTTGCCTCTTATTGAAAAAGCTCACAACGGGCAAACAAGCCACTGCGGCAAGATACCTTCGAAGACGCCGACGGATACAAAAAAGCAGATAGAATTGTTAAATTTGCGTCAACAACTGGATTCCGCTGTGCAGGCGGAAGATTACGAGCTGGCAGCTAAACTGCGGGACAAAATCATGAAGCGTGGAAAGTGAGGCACAGAGAAGCAGATATGCTTTGTGCCTTACAAATATAGCAAGATACGAGTTGTATGAAGCTAACAGATATTAGTAGTGATATAAACGAATGGTTTGACGGCTCCGGGCCGTTGGCTGATATCGTTATATCGTCACGGATTCGTCTGGCCAGGAATCTGGCGGGGTACAAGTTCCTGATTCGCTGCTCAGTCGCTGAAAAGTCTGAAATACTTAAAAAGCTCAAAAGCGTCCTGATGTCGCTGGAACTCGGCGATAAAATTTTCTATATCAGTGTGGACAAGGCGGCGGCTCTGGACAAACATTTTTTAGTGGAACGACACCTGATTAGCAGGCATCACGCCTTCGGCAAGGGGCCGCGAGGTGTTGTTATCGCCCAGCGGGAATCTTTCACCGCTATGATTAACGAAGAGGACCATCTTCGAATCCAGGTACTAAAAGCCGGCTGCCAGCTATCCGGCTGTCTCGAACAGATAAACCGTATCGACGATATGATAGAGCAAAAGCTGGACTATGCGTTCAGTCCCCGCTACGGGTACCTGACGGCTTGCCCGACCAATCTGGGCACAGGGATAAGGGTTTCGGTAATGCTGCATCTGCCGGCGTTGAAGATGATCGGCCAGATAGGAAAGTTTTTCAAGGCCACAAGGGATATGAACCTGGCGGTGCGGGGGCTTTTCGGCGAGGGTACCGAGGCCGCAGGCGATTTCTATCAGCTCTCAAATCAGGTAACGCTGGGCATCTTAGAGGCCGATATCGTCCGGCAGTTTGAAAACACCATCATACCGGAAATTGTCGAATACGAAAATGCAGCGAGGAATCAACTGCTCGCCAGCCAGATAGACGTCCTTGACGACAAAATTTCCCGTGCGATGGCTCTTTTGAAAAACGCCCAGTTGATAAGCTCGCAGGAGGCCCTGTTTCTGCTGAGCCATTTGCGATTAGGTATCAATATGCACGAGCATTTGGGTGCAACAACGCCTGCTATAGAGCGTCTTTACACACTGGTTGGCCCAGCTGACGATGCAGAAAGAAGCGGCGGACTTTCCATTACCACTATAAACCGGCTGTTTATGCTGACTTTGCCTGCCCATTTGCAGTTAAACTATGGAAGGCCGTTGGACACCACTCACAGAGACGCACTTAGAGCCAAAATCATACGCTCAGCACTGAATAGTTAGCGGATAGCG
Organism: uncultured bacterium; assembly: GCA_913009355.1. Classification (GTDB taxonomy): domain Bacteria; phylum Planctomycetota; class Phycisphaerae; order Sedimentisphaerales; family Anaerobacaceae; genus CAJVYK01. The sequence goes on from CAJVYN010000102.1 coordinate 4,715, forward strand.
ATAAGCAAACAGCATATAGAAAACACTATACGCTAGCTCTCCTATGGAGTCCTGCCGTAAGGCATGCTGGGCATCACGGACTGCCACAGGTAAACGCTATACGCTATACGCTGTACGCTATTTCTATCTCACCTGCCAAAATGGCACGAAAAATTTATATCTGGAATTTGAAAAATCGGCAGTAAAAAAACATAACTTTTTGGTACTAAAGAAGTTAAGTAATTCAGCAGTCGCATCTGGGCAACTGGCACGCTTTTTGCATATTTATCTCTTCAGAGAAATCCTTATATATTAACAACGCCAGATAAATAATAAAAGGAAGCTAAATTATGGCTAAAATCATTGGAATAGATTTGGGAACTACGAACTCCGTGGTTGCTGTGATGGAAGGCTCGGCACCAAAGGTTTTGATTAATTCTTCCGGCTCTCGACTGACGCCTTCGGTGGTCGGCTTTACCGACAAGGGCGAACGGCTCATCGGCCAGATTGCACGCCATCAGCAGGTAACCAATCCGGAAAACACGGTATTCTCAATCAAACGTTTTATGGGCCGGCGGCACAGCGAAGTTTCATCGGAAGAAAAGACCGTTCCTTACAAAATTACCGGCAGCTCAGAAGAGCTGGTCAAGGTCGGTGTTCACGGCAAGGAATACACACCGCCTGAAGTATCGGCGATGATTCTGCAGGATTTGAAAAAGACCGCTGAGGATTATCTCGGCGAGAAAGTCCAGCAGGCCGTTATTACCGTGCCTGCTTACTTTAACGACTCGCAGCGCCAGGCAACCAAAGACGCCGGCAAAATAGCAGGACTCGAAGTAGCGAGAATTATCAACGAGCCGACCGCCGCTGCTTTTGCTTATGGATTAGAGAAGAAAAAGAGTGAGAAGGTGGCCGTTTTTGATTTCGGAGGCGGAACCTTCGACATCTCTATCCTCGACATCGGAGGTTTCGAGGACCAGGGTGGTATTATCGAGGTCTTAAGCACCAACGGTGATACACATCTTGGTGGTGACGATTTGGACGAGGTGTTGATAAATTATCTGGCAGATGAGTTCAAGAAAACAGAGGGCATCGACCTTCGCACAGACCCAATGGCTCATCAGAGACTCAAAGAGGCAGCCGAAAAGGCCAAGTGTGAATTGAGCACCCAGCTTGAGAGTACGGTAAACCTGCCTTTCATTACTGCCGACACATCAGGACCAAAGCATTTGCAGATTACCATCACACGCAGTAAGTTTGAGTCGTTGGCTGAGCCGATTTTGGGAAAACTCAAAAACCCGTGCCGCAAAGCGCTGGAAGATGCGAAACTAAAAGCCAATGAGGTCGCTGAGGTACTGCTTGTCGGCGGCTCGACAAGAATTCCGAAGGTTCAGCAAATTGTCAAAGACATCTTCGGCAAAGAGCCGAACAAGAGCATCAATCCTGATGAGGTGGTCGCTCTGGGAGCTGCTCTGCAGGGTGCGGTTCTGGCCGGCGATGCGGGAGTAAAGGATATTCTGCTTCTGGATGTAACGCCGCTTTCGCTGGGCATTGAAACATTAGGCGGAGTTATGACAAAGCTGATCGATCGCAACACCACAATCCCGTCCAGCAAGAACGAGGTTTTCTCGACCGCTGCGGATAGTCAGACCACCGTTGATATTCACGTTCTGCAGGGTGAAAGGGAATTTGCCAGGGACAACCGTACACTCGGCAGGTTTCAGCTTGCCGATATTCCGCCCTCCCCGCGGGGCGTTCCGCAAATTGAGGTTGCATTTGATATCGACGCCAATGGTATTTTGAATGTCTCAGCCAAGGACAGGGGTACCGGCAAGCAGCATTCGATTGAGATTAAATCCAGCTCAGGACTGAACGAAGAAGAGATTAGTAAGATGACTACCGAGGCCAAAGCGCATGCCGAGGAGGACAGAAAAAAAAGAGAAGTTGTTGACCTGAAAAACCAGTCCGACCAGTTAATTTATTCAACTGAAAAGATGCTCAAAGAGCATGGCGACAAGGTCTCTGCCCAGACTCGCGGCAATATCGAAAGTGCGCTTAACAATTTAAAGGAAGCGATAAAAGGCGATGACGCCGATGCGATAAAGAGAGCCACTGAAAACCTCGGCACCGCCGGCCAGGAGCTGGGCAAGGTGCTTTACGAAGAGGCAGCCAAGAAGCAGGCTACAGCGGGCGCACAAGCCGAAACACCGCCGCCACAAGGTGATGAAAGTGATGAAAGCGAAGTTAAAAGAAAAGACGGAGACGATGTAATAGACGCTGAATTCGAGGCAAAAGACAAATAAACTAAAATCTGAAAACCAAACGATTTTTTGGCTTCTTAAGCAGATTAGTATATAGTGCTCTGTTTTGTAATTTGATGAATTGTCATTGCGAGCGGAGCGAAGCAATCTCAAATCTAACGGTTGAGATTGCCACGGCCTGCTCCGCAGGCCTCGCAATGACAACTCCTCGATTGAGCAGTAACAGAGCAATAGATTGTGAAGCCGTAAAAAAAACGGGGCGAGATGGCTTTAGGATTCCGGGGATTTGAAAAATTAAAGGTCCGGAATCGGCTGTCCGCCCCGGCTTATTTGCCTATACAGAATCGCCGGAATATATTCTCCAATACCTGCTCATCAATACTGTGCTGCTCGATATTGGAAACAGCCTGGTAAGCGGCACGCAGCATCATTGCGGTAATCTCATCGTTGCCGGCTTTCAGTTCACTGATGGACTCGTCGATATTTTCAATCGCCTCGCTGACGGCCTGCTTATGCCGGGCGGTAAGGGCAACCACGTGGCTCGTGGCTCGTGGCTCGTAGCTCGTGCTTTGTGTTCCGCTTCCAAAAGTCAGATCGACAATCTTGCTGTCGATTGCCTTTCGCAGCAGTTCTATACCGGCGCCGGTTTTCGCACTCGTTGCTAAAAAAACAGCGCCGAACAATTCGTTTAGCTCGGCAAGTCGCTTAGCTGATACATCGTCACAAAGCAAATCCGATTTCGTTGCGACTGCTATGAAGCGTGACTCGTGGCTCGTGAAGCGTGACTCGGCAGAGAAGATAAGTTTTCGGATTGCGGTATCTTCGCTCCAGTCTGCTTTTGATATGTCAACGCAAAATACAACCACAGAGGCCTTTGCCAGCGATTCGATAGCCGCCTGCTGAGCCAGTTCATCGAGAATATTTCGTCTCTCGTGACTCGTGCCTCGTGCCCCGTGAGTCGAACGACGAGCGACGAGCGACGAGGCACGGGTCAGTCCTGCACAATCGAACAGTACGCACTGACAATGGGTCAGCCTCAACGGTGCAGCCAGGACATCTCTGGTGGTCTTGCGCTGCTCGGATACGATGCTTCTTGCCTTGCCGAGCAGTTTATTGAGCAGACTGCTTTTGCCGGCATTAGCAGCCCCTGCAATTCCCACAGCCGGTAAGTCAATCACCGATTCATAGCTGAAACTGCCGGCTAACAACTGCTCAAGCTCTCCTCTTATCTCGGCGAGTCTCTCGATGGCATCCGGGCCGGTTGTAAATTCGATGTCTTCACCACTAAAATCCAGGCCTGCTTCGATTAAGCTAAGGCAATCCACTATAGCCGATAGCAGTTTTGCGATTGATTCAGCTAATCGACCGCCAAGAAGTTTCTCCGCAGCGGCCAACTGAATTTCATTAGAGCTGGTGATGATTTCGTTTACGGCCTCGGCCTGTGCCAAATCGATTTTGCCGTTAAGATACGCCCTTGCGGTAAATTCACCCGGGCCGGCCATTCGAAGGCCTTTGCCCAGCAAACTGCTCATCAGGACTTCGGCGATGGATGGGTTTGTGCA
>CAJVYN010000103.1 GCA_913009355.1 uncultured bacterium
AATGGACACGAATAAAATTAGTGAAAAAAACAGTGTAAATCAGTGTTAATCTGTGTCGAAAAAAAACAAAAGACAAAAAACAAAACTTAGACACAGATTAACGCAGATAAACACAGATTAAAAAAAACAAAAAACAGAAGCGAAGCAATCTCAAAGCTAACGGTTGAGATTGCCGCGGCCTTTCAGGCCTCGCAATGACAATTAGTGTCCCTGTGCCTTAAGTATCTGTGTCGAAAAAAAACAAAAGATTAAACGCTGAGAACGCTGAGTACGCAGAGAAAAACAAAATCTTAAAACTCAGCGCGCTCTGCGAACTCTGCGTTAAAAATAAAGAAATTTAGCCACGAATTAAAAAAGAATTTATCGCCGAGATCGCTGAGAACGCAGAGAAAAAAAGAATACAGGATACAGGAAAAACTTAGCCACGAATTAGCACGAATGGACACGAATAAAATTAGTGAAAAAAACAGTGTAAATCAGTGTTAATCTGTGTCGAAAAAAAACAAAAGACAAAAAACAAAACTTAGACACAGATTAACGCAGATAAACACAGATTAAAAAAAAGAAAAAACAGAAGCGAAGCAATCTCAAAGCTAACGGTTGAGATTGCCACGGCCTTTCAGGCCTCGCAATGACAATTAGTGTCTTGGTGGCTAAGAATGTAGAATTCAGGAGACGGGGCTGCTGTTTTTGTGAACATAGATGCAGCTTAGTGGGTATTTAGTATTATGAAGAGTTGGCTGTTTATTATCGGTGTGTGGGTGTTTTTTGTTTTATCTGCGCAAGCCGGCCAATCGGAGATGAGAACCGGAATAAACAATCCCATTGGGCGGGGGACAACTCCGCCGAGCAGTGTTCGCAGCGGCCTGGTTCGTAGTCCTAACCCAATTGATACCAGCGGCAATCTCCTGATTACCGGCAATGTCCGCGGCAGCAGGTACTTTCGCGGTATTGTGCCGTACCGTGCGACCACTGATTTCAGGGCTGGACTCGGCTCCTCGTCGCTTGATTCGTTTTTGAGGCGCTCAGCCGGCTCAGAAGACTTCGGAACCTTTAGCAGTAAAACCAGGCCGTATTATTCACCCACGAGAACAGTAACAACTACGAGAGCCGGCTACCCTGGAGTCTTCAAGCCGCCAACTATGATTAAGGGTTCCGGTGCGGACAGATTTGCTCAGCCGTCCTTGCCCAGGTTGAATACGACGGCCCTGGGTCTGTCTGTTGCCGGCAAGGGCCGACCGATGTCGATGAATCCGCGGGAACTGGAGAAGCTGCTCTCAACTGAAATTGATGTGCACCAGCAGGACAGCAAACAAATCCCAGCCGAAGATGCCGAAAAGCAATACAAAAAGCAGATGGAACTGTTCAGACGTAACTTACAGCAGGCAAAAGATAAGGCGGCTGAACTTAAACGAAGTCTGGTAGAAAAGGATGACTCTTTGCAGGTGCCTGCTGAACCTGAGAAGCAAACGCTGAAAAAGCCGGAGGAACAGAGAAGTGAAGACAGTCTGCCTGATATTTATAAGCAGATAGAAATAGAGGAGCAGGGCGAGGATGTTTCACAACAGTTTGAAACGCAATCGCCAAAGGAACAGAGAAGTGAAGATAGCCGGCTTGATGTAGAAGATAGCCGGCTTGATGTATATGCGCAGATGAAACGGCAGATTGATAATTTGCAAAAAAGTTTTAAGAGATTACCTGTGGCGGCCAGGAGGCCCGATGCCAACTCCCGCTGGGAAGAGCAAGCTAAAGAAGATACCGGATATGAAGAGCGGGCAGACGAGGGGCGTTATCAAAAAAGTTATCGAGAGAAAAGTCCGGCTTTGGAAGAACTTTCTGACGTTGAGTTGTATGCCAAAGCTAAAGACATTTTAGGTGAACACAATACTTTTGCTTCCTTTTCGAAAGATAAATTCAATCAGCATCTCAGGGCCGCTGAAGATTATCTAAAACAGGGCAGGTACTATCGGGCTGCGGATGCATATACCCTGGCATCGCTTTACAAGCCGGGCGACCCGCTTGCTTATGCCGGCAAAAGCCATGCGTTATTTGCCGCCGGCGAATATATGAGCAGTGCGCTGTTTCTTGCCAGGGCGCTGAATATTTTCCCGGAATATGCCCTGTTCAAAATCGACATCGAGGCTATGGTAGGTGATAAGGACAGGCTCGAGAGCAGAATAGCTGACATTGAGCAGGGGCTGAAAAGAAATGATGCCGGTGAGCTGCGGTTTTTACTCGGCTATATTTATTATCAGATGGGTAGAGTTGAGCGGGCTAAAAAAGAGATTAACACCGCTTACGAGAAAATGCCGCAGTCGCCGGCGGTAGCTGCGCTTAAAGAAGCAATAAATGATTGACGATTTCCGGTACGAAGAAATAGTCAGCCACGAAGGAAGTTGGCGTACAGCGGGCAGCGTATAGCGTTTAGAGAAAAAACAAAGATAAAACTTAGACGGGATAACAGGATAAAGAGGATAAGTTCAAAAAGAAATAACTCATCCGGATAATCCTGTAATCCTGTCAAAAAAAACAAATAATCATTTATCATTTGACGGACTGTCATTGCGAGGAGCGCAGCGACGAAGCAATCTCAGACTTTCGATGAGTTGAGATTGCCACGGCCTTTCAGGCCTCGCAATGACAATTAGTGGCTTGGCAGCCCTGTGCCTTAGGTATTAGTGGCAAAACAAATAATCAATCATCATTTATCATTAATCATTGGAAACGGCGCCTGGATACCTGCTTACCAGGTATGACAGGTAATTGAGTAATTAATGGTTTACCAGAAATCCGAAATTGAAAATCTTTTGGGTTTGGGCGGGGTTGTTTCACAATCATTTCCCGGCTTTGAGCGCCGAGCTGAACAGGTTAAGATGGCCGATGCGGTTCAAAGGGCGCTTCATAAGGGCAGGTGTTTGGCTGTCGAAGCCGGAACAGGCGTCGGTAAGAGCTTTGCATACCTTATCCCTGCGATAGAGTTGGTCCTTGGAGGTGCGGACAAGGTACTGATAAGCACTTTTACCATTACGCTGCAGGAGCAGTTGGCAAGTAAGGATATACCGTTTTTAGCTGGTTGTCTGCCGCAAAAATTCACCGCTGTTCTGGCAAAGGGAAGGAGTAATTATCTTTGCAGACGCCGGCTCGAATTTGCGATGAGAAGGCAAAGATTACTGTTCAGTGAGTTCGCTAATGAGGTTGCTCAAATAAACGACTGGGCTAATCGAACCAAAGACGGCTCGCTCAGTGACATTGGAGTTGTGCCGAAAAGTATCGTCTGGGATGCGGTCAAAAGCGAACACGGAAACTGCCGGGGACGAAAGTGTCCACATTTTCACGACTGCTTTTACCGGCGTGCCAGGCGGCAATTAGAAAGCGCTGATATTATTGTGGCTAACCACGCTCTTATGTTCAGCGACCTTGTGCTCAGAGAGCAGGGAGCTTCGGTGCTGCCGGATTATAAGTTTGTGATTGTCGATGAGGCACACAATATCGAGCACGTGGCAGAAGAACACTTCGGGATAGATATCAGCAATCATAAAATCAAGTTCCTGCTCGACGGCCTTTATAATCCACGGACGCATAAAGGACTTCTGGCTTATATGAAAGCAGAAGAAGCTGTCGATATGGTCAGCAGGACGGCTAAAGGGGCAATGAATTTTTTTAAACGGGCCGGCGAGTGGTATGAAGCAAACAAAGACGAGACGGGAGGCAGGTGTTATAAAAATTTTATTGACGATACTGTCTCCGGACATCTCAAAAACCTTGGTGTGGAATTGGCTAAGCTGGCAAAGGAATGCAGAGACGCAGATGAAAAGTTTGAAATTATGCGGTTCGTCAAAAGATGCGCAGCACTGGTGGACGATTTGGATTGTTTTTTGGTTCAAAAGAAGCCGGATCATGTCTATTGGGTTGAGGCGGCTGCTAACAGAAGAGCAACGGTTCGTTTGAAAAGCGCCGCTATCAATGTCGGCGACGATGTGAAAAGGGCTTTGTTCGATAAATACGAATCGGTGATATTAACCAGCGCTACTTTGAGCAGCGGCTCGGCTGATGACAAAGCGGGTTTTGATTTCTTTGCCAGCCGAATCGGGCTGATAGATTACGACGCCCTGCGCCTCGGCTCGCCTTTCGATTACCAAAAGCAGGTTACAATCTATATCGAAAAGGACTTGCCAAGCCCGAATGAATCAGCTTTTATTGGTGTTGCGGCTGAGAGGGTGAAAAAGTACATACTGCAAACCAACGGCAGAGCGTTTGTGCTTTTTACCAGCTATGCTATGCTCAAAAAAATCGCTGAGAGAATCACCGGCTGGTTTGGTGATAATAATTTTGAGTTGCTGCAGCAGGGAGCAGGGTTGGACAGGACCACGCTTTTGAATCGCTTCAGAAAGACCGGGGACAGTTGTGTTTTGTTCGGGACGGATAGTTTCTGGCAGGGGGTTGATGTGCAGGGCGAGGCGCTTTCAAATGTGATTATCGTTCGGCTGCCGTTTGCTGTCCCTGATAAGCCGTTACTTGCCGGCCGATTGGAGCAGATAAAAGAGCAAGGCGGCAATCCCTTTTTTGACTATCAACTGCCATCGGCGATTATCAGGTTCAAGCAGGGTTTCGGCAGACTGATTCGCAGTAAGACCGATACCGGCATTGTGGTTGTTCTGGATTCTCGCATAGTCAATAAATTCTACGGCAAAAAATTTCTCGCAGCTATACCAAAATGTAAAATGCAAATCGTTGTTGCGGGCAGGTAAATGGTTCGCACCAGCAGGAAGAGTACGGAAATCGCTTGTCTAATGGTACTATTGCGGGTAGAATCAGTGTCTTAAAAACAGCTGATTATTATAATAAGGCAAGATATGCAGATAAAATTGAAGTTCCTCGGCGCGGCTCGAAATGTTACCGGTTCACGACACTTCCTGGAAGCTAATGGTAAAAGCCTTCTTGTGGATTGCGGATTTTATCAGGAACGGCAGTTTAGAAAAAGAAACTGGGACCCGTTTCCCATAGCAGCTAAAAGTATAAATACCGTGCTCTTAACTCATGCTCATCTCGACCATTGCGGGCTGCTGCCGAAGCTGGTTCAGGAGGGATTTAGCGGTAAGATATACTGTACCCCGGCTACCGCAGAGATTGTGCGGATTATACTGCTGGACTCGGCGAAAATTCAGGAAGAAGACGCTGAGTACAAACGCAAAAGACACGAGCGGGAAGGCCGAAAAGGCCCGTATCCGGAGGCGCCGCTTTATACGATAAAAGACGCCGAGGCCTGTTTTCCACTTTTATCGCCCGTCAAATACAGAGAATCAGCGAGCATCGGCGACGGAGTAGAGGCGACTTTCTATGATGCCGGCCATGTGCTCGGCTCTTCGATTATAAGGGTAAAGGTGCGGCAGGAAGGAGAAGAAAGAATTGTTATGTTCTCCGGCGACCTCGGCAGGCCGAACAGGCCCATCGTGTGCGACCCAACTGTTTTTGACAGCGCCGACTATGTCATTATCGAATCCACTTACGGCGATAGAGTACACGAGGACACCAAAGACGTAAAGCAGACAATCGCTGAGGTTATAAACTCGACGAAAAAAGCAGGCGGTAATATTATTATCCCGAGCTTCGCACTCGAACGCTCGCAGGAAGTTCTGTATTACATAAACGAATTACTGATGGAGAAGGCAATACAGCCTGTGAAAGTTTTTTTAGACAGCCCGATGGCTTCGAGGATTACCAAGGTCTTTCGGCATCATCCGGAATTGTTCGATGAGCAGATGACCGAATTTGTTAATAATCACGAATCGCCGTTCAACCTGCCCGGGTTGGAAGTGGCGGGCGGAGCTGAGCAGTCGAAGGCGATTAACCGTATAAAGGGGACAATTATGGTCATAGCCGGCTCTGGTATGTGTACCGGCGGCAGAGTAAAACATCACCTGGTTAACAATATTTCCAGGCCGGAAAGTACGATAATGTTTGTGGGGTATCAGGCAATCGGTACGCTTGGCAGAAGTATTGTGGACGGCGCTAAGAAAGTCAGAATACTCGGACAGACGTATCCTGTCAAAGCCAGAATTGTGCGGATACACGGCTTTTCAGCCCATGCAGACAAAAATGAGCTTTTTGGTTGGTTGAGAGAATTAAAAAGCCCGCCCAAAGGCGTCTTTGTAGTACACGGCGAGACGGAAAGTGCGCAGGCCTTCGCTGACTACGCCAGAGAAAAAACCGGCTGGCAAATATCTGTCCCGGAATATCAGGACGAGATTGTCCTCAGTTAGAAGCTGATTAAGCAAAACAAGCCGAATCGCAACCTGCGATTCGGCTTGTTTTTACCATTGCTTTATTGTCTCTGAGCGTCGTTTGTTAGTAGCGTCTTCTTCCGCCACCGCCACCGCCACCGCCACCGCCACCGCCGCCACCGCCGCCGCCGCCAAAGCCGCCTCGTCTTCCACCACCACCGCCACCACCGCCGCCACCTCGGCGGTTTTCAGTGCGAGGACGAGCCTCATTAACGCTAACGGCGCGGCCCTTCAAATCCTTGCCGTTCATCTCAGTGATTGCGGTCTGGGCCTCGTCCTTAGAGGGCATATCAACAAATCCGAACCCTCTTGATTCGCCAGAGAACCTGTCCTTTATGATATTGGCGGACTCGACCTGGCCAAAAGCTTCAAAAGCCTGACGCAAATCATCTTCGGTTGCCTCATGCGACAAATTGCCTACATAAATATTCATTCTGTTTTTCCTTTAATTGACGTATCTCCCTTCTCATATCTCGCATCTCGTTTGAGATACGCTTGGCGATTCCCGAGATACGAATTCTTAGTTCTACAATCTGTTTGGGTTAATATAGGCGTAAATGGCGTCTGTGTCCAGAAGTTTTTTAGATAGTGGTTAAATTGCTGTCCGAAACAATGCTGAGCAACAGAAGGCCGGCAACCGGAGTTGTCAATCAAAACTGCAGGTAGTCAGGGGTGGAAATCAGAAAAAATAAAGTTTTTTTTACTGCTTTTGCTGTAATAGGTTAGCACAAAAACTGTTAGCCGAGCCATGCTTTTTTTTCACATCAAACGCGCAAGTTCGGCTAACTATAGCAGTCGAAAAAAACATCACCTGGCACTGGAAATAGAAAAGACCTGGAAAAGAATCTGCAAAAGAGGGGAACGCCGTATGGGATTTGACCTCCATATATTTAAAGATGACCAGTTGCAGGCCGATTACATTGAGTGGCTCGTCGAGGAACGGTCAATAGATATTCAAACGCATTTCGTGAAGCTGTGGGAGTATTACACAAACAGAATGTATGACACTCACAGAACAGGCGCTTTTGATAGAAAAATAAGTGAATCAGGACGCTGCTATCTGCAGGCGCAGGAATACGGACTGCCCAGCAGGATAACAGGACTGACGCACTCGGCCAATGCGGGGATTTTCGGCGCAAGTGCAGTTAAAGATGTGCAGCGAAAAGAAGTGGTAATTGAAAACGATATTGCGTGGCGAATAAACGCCGCGGTGGATTTTTTGTTCGGAAAGCCAATAAGTTTTGTTTCCAAATCGCCGGATAGCCAAAAACGTGCAGAAATCGAATCGATACTGAAGGCAGTGTTTGCGGCTAACGGCGCTATCGGTGCCTCGCCAGCACGCGTTTGGGTGCGCTCTCTTGGCCGTAGGTGAGTGCGAGAGAGTTGCCGTTAACCGGTTCTTATGTTCTTATTGTTGTGGATACTCCAACTGCGGCTGGTCGGCGGCTTTTTCAATATTGACTGAGCAATAATCTAAAAATATAAAAGAGTTTCAGACCATAATCTCAGACCACATTTCTCTTGACTTATGTGATTGAATTGTATATAGTTCTCTTGTCTGTATTTTATAGCGAGGATGATGAAATGACAGTCAATGGGCCTATGTTTTTCTCTGCGCATTCCAATTTTATCCGCTACCGGCGCTGCAATATTTTTGAGATAACAACAGTTATGAAAAGGATAATGTTATTACTGCTGTTTCTCTGCATGGCTTCGGTGGCTGTGGGAGAAGTTTCGACAAGAGTGTACTTAGCTGATGGTAACACTCCCCTTGAATATCAAGACATAATGGTTGGAACGAAGCTTACGATTATTGTCAGTTCAGATGCTAATGGACTCTGGAATGGAGGTCTGTTTATCAAAGATCCATACAGAGATTATGGGGTTTTGTCAGGCAGAGATTACAATGATACCACCCTAGACTGGGAAGGCTCTCGTTTCGAAGCTGCAGGTGATGGGGCCCGTGTAAAAGATTTGCAGGATGATGTTATGAGCGGTTTTGACTTCTATGGAGATAGCGATGCAGTAGTGGGCGACTGGTTTATTATTGATTATAATGCCACAAACATAGGTGACTGCAATGTGGGATTCTACGATTATAGCGTAAGTTGGGATGACCCCATCTATAATATCGAGTTTACTCACGTCCGCACACGCGATTTCAATGGAGATACCAGAGTTAACTTTATCGACTT
>CAJVYN010000104.1 GCA_913009355.1 uncultured bacterium
TTTAAGGATACGGCGACCACCGAGATCTCAACTCTTTCCCTACCCGACGCTCTTCCGATCTAAACTCTTGAAGAAAAATGATTTTTGCGTATTATTCAACCGGCTTGTCCCGTCTAATGACGGCGGAATATCACTGGGCCAGGCGGCAATTGCAGCCAATATTGTGAAGCGTGAAGCGTAAAAAATGAAAAGTGAGGCACAAAAAAGCAGAGATGCTTTGTGTCTTACAAAATAGAAAATACGAGATACGAGAGACGAATTATGTGTTTGGCGATACCGGCAAGGATAGTGGAGTTGGAGGCGGACAGGGCGGTTGTTGACGCTATGGGCAACTGCTTCCGAGCTAAAACCACGCTGCTGCCAGAAGCCAAATTAGGGGATTTGGTGCTGGTGCACGCCGGTTTTGAGATCTCGGTTGTCGATGAAGAAGAGGCAAAAAAGACCTGGCATCTCATCGCCGAAGTCAATAATTTCAAGGAAACGCAGGATAAGGTTTCAGGATAGAGATGTTAGAGAGAATTTATAAAGCGCAGCTTCTTTGCGATACGGCCTGCAAGACGCTGGGCCGGCAAATCAATATAATGGAGGTCTGTGGTACTCATACGGTCTCTATTTTCCGCAACGGTATAAGGTCAACTTTGCCTAAGAGATTAAAACTTTTATCCGGGCCGGGCTGTCCGGTTTGTGTTACCGACACCGGCTTCATAGATACCGTTCTGCAATTAGCTGGCCGAGATGATTGCTTGATTGCTACTTATGGCGATATGATTCGGGTTCCGGGCAAAGGCGGGTCACTGGAAACAAAGCAGCCAAGTGACAATGTCAGGATTGTTCTAAGCAGCGAAGATGCTCTGCAATTGGCCAGAGACAATCCCCAAAAAACAGTTGTTTTTGTTGCGGTCGGCTTTGAAACGACTGCGCCGGCTACAGCGGTGGCGGTGAAAGAAGCAGCGGCAGGCTCTGTCGATAATTTCTGTATTTTGAGCGGGCACAAGCTGGTTGTGCCTGCGATGCGAGCGCTTTTAGCTGAGAAGAACCACAATATAGATGCCTTTCTCTGTCCCGGCCATGTCAGCGTGATAATCGGCTATGGCGCTTTTGCCGGGATTGTAGAGCGTTTCAGCCGGCCGTGCGTGGTGGCCGGCTTTGAACCGATGCAAATAATCGAAGGACTCGGCGAAATATGTCGGCAGCTCGCCGAAGGTATTGCTGAACTAAAATCAATATACACCGCGGTGGTAACCGAACAGGGTAATACCACCGCACAAAAAATCATCGATGAGTGCTTCGAGCCGGCGGACGGCTGCTGGCGGGGGCTGGGCAGGATTGAAAAAAGTGCGCTGAAACTAAAAGATGGGTTCAGTCAATTTGACGCCCTTAAACGATTTGACATAACCGAAACGCAGGGTGAGGATATAAGCGGCTGTCGGTGTGGAGAAGTGCTTTGCGGGCTGATAGATCCGCCCGAATGCGACTTGTTTGGAGAAAGCTGTACGCCCCAGGCGCCGGTTGGGCCGTGTATGGTAAGCTCTGAAGGGGCCTGTGCAGCGTGGTTTAAATACGGCCGAGGGAGAAAAGTAAAAAGGAAAAATTAATATCAAAATAGGCAACTGTTATTCTTTTTCAAAACAAGTTTTGCTTGAAAGTGTTTTATGAGTTCGAATATTCATATACCCAAAGAAAAAATAGCACAATACTGCAAAGAGCATAATATCGCCAAATTAGCTGTTTTCGGTTCTTCGCTAAGGGATGATTTTGACGAAGAAAGCGATGTGGATTTATTGGTAGTCTTTGAAAAAGGTAAAGAGCCGGGCTTGATAAGTCTGGCGGGTATGGAAATAGAATTATCCGAAATTATCGGCAGAAAAGCCGATATTCGAACGCCGGAAGATTTGAGCGTTCGTTTCAGAGACAGAGTTTTAACCCAGGCGGAGGTTCAGTATGGCAGCTAATACAGACGCTGACAGGCTATATCACATGGTTGAATCCGCCAAAGAGGCCATCGGCTATATCCAAAACAAAACAAGAGACGACCTGGATTCTAACAGACAGCTTGTTCATTGTCTGGTAAGATGTTTGGAGATAACTGGAGAAGCTGCAAGCAAGATATCTGCACAATTAAAAAACGATAATCCTCAAATTCCGTGGGAATATATAGTAGGTATGCGAAATAGACTGGTTCACGCATATTTTGATATTAATCTTGATATTATATGGCGAACGGTAAAAGAAGAGCTTCCCGGACTTATCGAAAACATCGAGAAAATTTCAAACTGAAATTTCCCACTTTCTAATCTTATGTTCAGGGATTTCATTTAATGAACAATGATAAAATCCTGCTTGCGCACGGCGGCGGGGGCCAGCTAAGCGATGATTTAATCCGGCACACAATTTTAGCCGGACTTAAAGAAGATGGGCTGGCGGAACTGGCTGATTCGGCAAAGCTGAATCTTACTTCAACATCAGTGTGTTTTACTACGGATAGCTACGTCGTCAAGCCATTGTTTTTTAACGGCGGCGATATCGGAAAACTCGCCGTTTGCGGGACGGTAAATGATTTGGCTGTCGCCGGCACAAAGCCAATTGCCCTGTCTTTGGCACTGATAATCGAAACCGGTTTTGAATTTGAACTGCTGGAAAAGATTTTAGACAGTATCAGCCGGGCAGCTAAGGAAAACGATGTTAATATTGTAACCGGCGATACCAAGACTGTCGAAGCCGGCGCTGCCGATAAAATTTTTATAAATACGGCGGGAATTGGAGAGCGATTGGCCGGCGTGGATTTAGGGTTTGATAAAATTGCGGTCGGAGATAAAATAATTATCAGTGGCACAATCGGCGACCACGGGATGACTATTATCTCACAGCGAGAGGGCTTAAAATTCCAATCACAATTGAAAAGCGACTGTGCGGGCCTGGCTAAGCTAACCTGTCAATTGCTTCAAAACAACAGCGGAGTAAAGTTTATGCGGGACCCGACCCGCGGCGGATTGGCTGCGACGCTTAACGAAATCTCAAGAGCGACCGGCCTGAGTATTGAAATTAACGAAGCTAAGATACCGGTCAATCCGGCGGTGCAGGCGGTAGCCGATATGCTCGGCTTTGACGTACTCAATATCGCAAACGAGGGTAAATTCGCTGCCGTAGTCTCGCCGGAATCGGCTGATAATTGCCTGAATATCTGCAGAAACAATCGGCTGGGTAAAGAGGCAGGTATAATCGGCGAGATTATAGAAACCTGCGATATGCCTACGGTGGAAATAAAAACCCGAATCGGCGGCAGGAGAATTGTCCAGATGCCATACGGAAGCCAGCTTCCGAGGATATGCTGATGCACGAAACAATGGTGGCACAGAGTCTGCTGGCGGCAATTTCAAGTGAAGCTGACAGACAAAATGCAAGGCCTGTTGGCGCAAAAATCAGTTGCGGAACATTCGACGCTATCAATGACGAGATACTTTGTTTTGCTTTCGAGGCCGTTGCCAAAGGTACGGGATGCGAAGGTGTGAAATTGGAAATAGAACATAAGCCGATACGGTGCCGGTGCAGGGATTGTGACCGAAACTTCGACTTTGAGCTGTCTTCTCCGATATGTCCGGAGTGTGGCAGTGAGAAGTTCGAGCTATTGCCCGATGCGCCTTTGCTGCTTGAGACAATAGAATTTCAAACGGAGCAGCGCAATGTATAAAGTTGATATTGGTAAGAAAATTCTTATTGCAAACGAAGAATACGCCCGTAAAAACAGCCGGTTTTTAGCTAAGCGGAAAAAGTTGTGCCTGAATATGATATCGTCTCCCGGCTCCGGCAAGACTACGATTCTGATAAGGACGATAAGCGAATTGAAGGATAAAATTAAAATCGGTGTTATCGAAGGTGACATTCAAACCGACATTGACGCTGAAAGAATCAGAGCTGCCACGTCGGCAGTGGTTCAGATAAACACCAACGGCTCATGCCATTTATCAGCGGCTCAGGTATGC
This sequence comes from uncultured bacterium, assembly GCA_913009355.1. Classification (GTDB taxonomy): domain Bacteria; phylum Planctomycetota; class Phycisphaerae; order Sedimentisphaerales; family Anaerobacaceae; genus CAJVYK01. Next base: position 3,981 of record CAJVYN010000104.1, read on the forward strand.
GGTGCATTAGAGAATTTACCCACCGACGATTTGGATTTGATTTTTATAGAGAACGTGGGCAATCTGGTTTGTCCGTCGGCTTTTGAGCTGGGAGAGGCCGGCAAGATAGTCGTGCTTTCAGTTGCGGAAGGTGATGACAAACCGGCGAAATACCCTTCCATTTTTGCAAAGTCAAAAGTGCTGCTCATAAATAAGATTGATATGCTTGGGGCCGGGGTACAGGTAGATTTTGATGTAGAAAAAGTGAAAGCTGATGCGCGCAGGTTAAATAAAGATATTGAAATTTTTCCGGTATCGGCTAAAACCGGTGAAGGTATGAGCAGTTGGTACGGGTGGTTGACAGAGTCGGTTGGGAATTTGCGATTATGACCGGATATTTTTTAAATGTTTGTTCTTGACGGGCAGGGCCAAATTGGTTTTATTTGACTTTGTTGTAAACGAAGGTCGGAGGGTGAAATTATAGAACAGGGTAGTTATCGCTATTTGTGGGTTAGGTTTAAATCCTGGAGAAAGACCGGATTGGGGGTCGAAAGGAGGCCGTTATGGCAAGGATAGTTTTGACCGCAGTGCTTGTGGTATTGTTGAACGTATTGGTTGGCTGCAGTGGGGTTGACAGCGGCAGAGGCCAGCTTATGCCGGCTCGCAGTAGTTCAGTTGTGGCAGTTAAGGTTGCTACGGCGGGCGAGATGGATATTGTCGAGCAGATGGCGGTCAATCGGCAGGCGTATCAGCAGGGTCTTGAGTCGCTGGTAGCGTATTACACTAAAACGGGCAACAATTTGAAATTGAGGTGGGCTGAAAAAGAGTTGGCGGCGCTGGATGCTATGCCCCAATATAACTACATCATTGAGGCCAGTCTGGCGGGGCCGAATTTGAAAGCGAGCGTTTCGATTCCTGAAGCCGACGAACTCTATGAGGACGCTTTAAAGCTCGAAAAGAAGGGCGGGAAACTGCTCGTCATTAAAGATAATGATTTACTGCGGCTGGCCCTGGATAGATATAATCAACTGATAAGGAAACATCCTTCCAGCGACAAAATTGATGATGCAGCGTACAGAGCTGGCCGAATTTATGAATATTTCAAGGACTATACGATAGCGCTTTTGTACTACCAAAGGGCCTATCAGTGGGACCCTCAGACCAGTCTGCCTGCGAAGTTCAGGGCGGCATATATTCTGGATATACGCCTGCACCGCAGAGCGGAGGCGCTGCAGCTTTATCGGCAGGTTGCCAAGGAAAAAGTCGGTTCTGAGAAACAAATTGAATTTGCAGAAAAGCGAATTGTAGAGTTTACCGAAAGTGATGAAGGTGAGCATTAGCATCAAAGAAAGTTTGAGATAAAGTTCTTTGCGGTAAAGTATCAGGCCTGGCTGGATGTCAGGCCTGTTTTTTTGCATAGACAATGTTAGTGGAATTTGAAAAAAACATAGCTGATTTTATTAAGGCAAACCAGCTCTTCGGGCCGACGGCTAAGGTTCTGTTAGCCGTTTCCGGCGGAGCTGATTCGACGGCTCTTTTATATGTGATGCGGGCGCTGAAGGCTGAGGGCGTTTTTAGCGGGCGGCTTATCGTCGCTCATATAAATCATCAGTTAAGAGGTTCGCAAGCTAAGCTGGATGAAGATTTTGTTATAACACAGGCCCGCAACCTGAACTTACCGGTAGTGACGAGGCGGCTGGACGTGCGCGGCTTTGCCCGTAAAAATAAACTGTCAATTGAGACAGCGGCTCGCAAATTGCGGATTGAGAGCTTACTGGATATCGCAAAAGCCAACAATTGTAACTACATAGCAACTGCCCATCAGAAAAACGACAATGCCGAAACCATACTGCAGCGATTGGCTCGCGGGACGGGCTTTCGCGGACTTGGAGGTATCTGGCCGACCCGAACTTTTGCCGAGGGAGTCTGCTTTGTGAGGCCATTGCTTTGTGTCAGCCGAAATGAAGTTGTCGAGTATTTAAAAGAGCAGAACCTGAAATGGCGGATTGACCGGACGAATGAGGATTGTAAGTACAGGCGAAACTATATTCGGCATCGGCTGATGCCGGCATTACAGCAGCAGTGCAGCGGCCCTGTTGTAGAGCAATTATCCAGGCTGGCTCAATCCACCCGCAGGTTCCGTAGTCTGGTTTGCAGCAGCGCCGAGAAAGTTTGGCCGGGGTTGGCTGATTGTGCCGGTGAAAAAGTGAAGCTGGAGTTAAAGATATTTTCAGTTCAGCCCGAGCCGGTAAAAATCGAACTTATCCGCCGAAGTTTGGCCGCAATCGGCAGTGGAGAAAGAAATTTGACACAGCAGCACTTCAAAAGAATCCTGCAATTAGCGGAGCAAAATGTCGGTGGTAAGAAAATCGAATTACCGGATGGATTTGTGGTTTGGCGCGAATATGAAAAAATGATTTTTGTTCGTACTGATAGAATCTTAAAGCCGGATGAGCAAATCGTGGAAAGTCTAAAAGTGGAAGTTCCGGGGCGGACGAGATTTGGCAATTACCTTATAGAGGCAGCTATTCTCGATTCCGGACAGATTGATATAGAAAAATGCAAAGTGAAAAAGAATGAATTTATTGAGCGGTTTGATTTGGATAAGGTTAAGCTGCCGCTGGTAGTTCGTTTTCGCCGGGCAGGGGACAGGTTTTGCCCTTTGGGTCAGGCCGGTGAAAAAAGGATTGGAAAATTCCTGACTGCTGCGAAAGTGCCGCTGCAATTACGCCGGAAATCACTTATTGTTACTGATAGCGAAAAAATAATCTGGCTTTGGCCGATTAGAATGTGTGAGCAGGCTAAAATTATCAGCAGTAGTCGAAAAATCCTTCAATTGAAAATAACCGATACCAACCTGGCACATTAGCCTGGTGTGAGTGGAACGATACCACCTTGGCGATTGAGGGAATTTGCTTGACATAACGGTGCCGGTCGGGAAAAATGCAAGCTACGCTAAGCCGAATGAAAACAATAAGAAATAAGGGAAAAAGGAATATGAGCACACTCGATTACACGCGACGGGATTTTTTGAAGGGTATAGGGCTGGGTGCAGCGGCACTGGCCGTGCCGCGGGGGCTGTTTGCGGGCGAGGCGTCTGAGGATAAGCCCAATATCATCCTAATTCTGGCCGACGATATTGGCTACGGCGACCTGAGCTGTTACGGCAACAAGGTTGTTTCCACGCCGAACATTGATGCTCTGGCAAAAGGCGGGATGCGGTTTACGGACTTCCATTCCAACAGCCCGGTGTGCAGCCCGACTCGGGCCGCGCTTTTGACGGGTCGTTACCAGCAGCGTTGTGACATTGCGAACCTCAAGGGCTTTGCATCCAAAGGCCCCCGGAAAAAAGGGCTGGCACAGAAAGAAGTTACCTTCGCCGAGGTTCTCAAAACAGCCGGATACACTACCGCTATGTTCGGCAAGTGGCACCTTGGCTATCAGCCGAAATTCAACCCGACAAAGCAGGGTTTCGATGTGTTCCGCGGCTATGTCGGTGGAAACATTGACTATCATTCACATATTGACTTGGCCGGCGAAGAGGACTGGTGGGACGGTACCCGTAAAATCACCGAGACCGGCTACGTTACCGACCTTATTACCAAGCACGCTGTGCGATTCATTGAAGAACACAAGGACGAGCCGTTCTGTATGTATCTGCCGCACGGAGCGGTTCACTTCCCCTATCAGGGCCGTAACGATCCGCCCTGTCGGGGCCCGAATGCAGTTTACGATAAGCTCCACGACAGGAACGGCCGCAAGGACAGGCGAGGTGCGTACAAGGAAATGACCGAGGTGATGGACGAGAGCGTTGGCAGGGTTGTCGAAACGGTCAAACGGCTTGGACTGGAACGCAAGACGCTCATCTTCTTCTGCTCTGACAACGGCGGCGCTATACGGGTGGGGGACAACCGTCCGCTGCGCGGCGGCAAAGACACCTTGTGGGAGGGCGGACATCGCGTTCCTGCCATTGCCTACTGGCCGGGTAAAATCAAGTCCGGCACGGTTACAGATGAAACAGTTATGACGATGGACGTATTTCCCACCATGACCGCCGTCACAGGCGCATCGCTGCCGGCAGGCCTGAAACTTGACGGCGTTAACCTGCTGGATTTGCTGTTGGACGGCGGCAAACTGCCCGAACGCACGCTGTTCTGGCGTTATACAGGACAACAAGCCGTCCGTAAAGGCCCCTGGATGCTGATAGAGTCCATCCACAAAAAGCCCGGGAAAAAGAACCTGAGTCTCTATAACCTTGCCGAGGACATCATCGAGGAGAATGACCTTGCCGCGGTCGAGCCGGAAAGAGTCAAGCAGTTACAGGCCGAGTGGGGCTCTTTCTTAAAAACATGAGCACAATCAATTACACACGGCGAAATTTTTTGAAGGGTATAGGGCTGGGTACGGCGGCACTGGCTTTGCCGGGATGTGTGAGCAGATACTCGTGGTTTGACGGCAAAGCACCGAAGAAACGGCCGAATATTCTCTTT
>CAJVYN010000105.1 GCA_913009355.1 uncultured bacterium
TTTAGAATTGCCTCCCCACGAAAAGCCAACGGACGGATTCGAACCGTCAACCCCTGGTTTACAAAACCAGAGCTCTACCGTTGAGCTACGTTGGCAATTAAAGAAATGATAATAAAAAACCGCAGCAGAGTCAATTCCCTAATCAAGGGCGGGCATTCAAAAATATTCGATGTCAAGGGTATGCGGTAATTTTTCCAGGGGACAGTCGAGACATTTGGTTTTTGGTTTGCAGAATTCTTTGCCGACTCTTACCAGTAACGCATGGTATTCTTTGAAAAGCTGAATATCTTCGGGCATATTCGACTGGAACAATTCTCGCAGCCGCTCATAATCGGCTCCCGGTTCAATCAGGTTGTGACGGGAAATTATTCGAGCGGTGTAGGCGTCAACGACAAAGACCTCTCTGTCGAAGGCGTAAAGCAAAATAGAATCGGCGGTTTCCGGGCCGACGCCCTTTACAGCTAAAAGCTCATCTCTCAGTCTGTCCGTACTTAATTCTTCCAGGTTTTCAAGTTGGCCGGCATAATCTTCGAAGAGCCAGCTTAGAAAGTTCTTCAGACGTTTTGCTTTTAAGCGATAGTAGCCGGCTGGTCGGATAAGCTCGGCGAGCTGCATAACTTCAAGAGAAAAGAGTTTTTCGGGGGTTAACAGACGAGCTGATTTTAGATTGGCTATCGCTTTTTCGACGTTGGCCCAGTTTGTATTCTGAGTCAGGATAGCGCCGGTGATTATCTCAAATCGGGTTTCACCCGGCCACCAGTACTGAGGGCCGAAGCGGTCGAAAAGCAGTTGATAAATTTCGGTTAAATGTTTACCTGTCATTTTGCAAATCATTGTCCTACAAGTCAGCAGATTTTTGACTATTGTAATTACAGCCCTGTTGAAGTAAAGTAAGAAGTAAGGATTAAATGGCAAGAAAGTCGACAGTATGGAAGATAAACACAAATACAGCACGAGTCAATTGTTTAACTTTACACGAGACTCCTATCTTGAACGGACGAGTCGGCCGATTTATGCTGTAGTTTTTCTGCTGCCGTTTATCGTTTTTTACGAGATTGGCACACTTTTTATCAATACCGATGTGCTGAACCAGACTCAGGTTCGTGTGGTGGCGTTTGTATGGCTGCAAAATTTGCTTGAATATCTGGGTTTTGGCAGCAGGTTGGCGTGGATGGCGCCTCCGTTGGCGGTTGTGGTGATTTTAATAGCGCTGCAATTGGCATCGCGCAAACGGTGGCATTTCGGGTTTGGTGACATTGGGCCGATGGCTGTTGAGTGTATTTTGCTTGCGGTGCCGTTGATTGTGTTGAGTTTGGTACTGAACAGTTCAGCACAGCCGAAACGCGATATTGACCAGTCCGCTAACAGTGCGATACACAGTGTACAATACGAGACAGGCAAGCACGAAACACGAATGGCGATGAACTGCTCTTCGGTTACAGCGAGTAGTTTATCGACGGATAAAAAACCAGATAGTGAGCCGGTGAAAAGCCCGTCCCTGTTAGCTAATATTGTTACCGGTATAGGAGCGGGGATTTATGAGGAACTTGTTTTTCGGTTGATTTTGATATGTGTTTTGATGATTGTTTTTCAGGATGTTTTACGGCTTAACCATAGAAGCTCGATTATACTCTCGGTTCTTGTTTCGGCGGCGTTGTTTAGTGCACATCATAATATAGTGTATCTGAACGGACAGTTCGGTCAAAGTGCACCGTTTAACTGGATGGAGTTTAGTTTTCGGACAATTGCGGGCGTGTATTTTGCCGTTCTTTTTGCAATTCGCGGCTTTGGCATCACCGCTGGAACTCACGCCTTTTACGATATTATTGCCGTCTTTGTCAACGCCATCTTTTTTCAGCAGTAAAAAATCACCATAGGGCGGGGTTATTTCTTGATTTTTTTCAAAAAACTTCACTGTTGTTAGTCTTTTAACCTGCGTAGCTTGCAGGATAATCGTCCTATAAGCACGACAATCGGCCTTATCAGTACTGATATTACACTTGAATCGGTCGTGGTATTTTTTGTATAATGACGTTGTGGAAGTTAGCAATTAACGTTTTTATTGGGGAACTTTCGAGTTATGGAGTCACCACAAATCAACATAGCTATTGAGGAATTATCATTCCGTCTTTTTCAACGGCCTTTACATCCGGAGCTTTTCCAGATTTATGCCAAGCGGCAATTAAAAACCGAGAAATACGAGGCACTTATCTGGATTACAGGCTGCACCCATGTTGTCAGCGTGTTTGTTGGCGATGTGTGCCTGACGGAGGTTATAAGCGCTCCCGGCCAGATGCTGCCGCAACGGGGTTTGATTGAGCGTTTCCAATTCCGCGGCCCACGCTCTCATAAATGTACCTTGAGCCGAGGCGTAAGTTATATGACCGATTTTCAGATCGAGAAGATGAGTCCCAATTTGTATCGGCAAAGTCACGTTGACCTTGAACGCTTCGCCCGAAATCGTGGTATTTTCGTCAAATTCCCCAAGTTGGAAACCGGAGGTCTGCAGCCGTTTTGTTATATTGACTTCGAGGCAAGACGAAGTGAATTGCATATCCACACGTTCGCAGCTTTCCCAGACCAGATAACGATGATTAAGACCCAGTCTTTGTTCGACTTTCAATAAAGTTAGTTCACAGTTCCCTTCTACGAACTCATAACCACGAACTATGAACTATGAACTATGAACTAACTAACTGCTCTGCTGTTCGACTTTCTGTTTCAAAATATCCATTCTTTCGCGGATTTCCTCAGACATTTTACTGTTTGGAAAATCGCGCATAATCTGCTGGCCAATCTGGAGAGCTTTGAGCCATTGTTTCCCGGAAACCGCCAGCGAGAATTGGACGCCGAGATTGTGCAGCTTGTTTCTGAAAACATCTCTTGCCGCTTCCTGCAAAGCCAGCCCTTCATTGGGCGTCAGGTACGAGTCAAGCTCTCTTAGAATTTCCAGGCTGCGGTCGGTGGCCTGGCGTTTTACCGCATCGTCCCAGGCGTTGAGTAGTATTTTTTTGCGTTCTTCCTTTTTATCGAGCAGTTCCTGGCGCATTGCTTTTGCTTTTTCGGACTTAGGCTCAGCCTTGATTAATCTTTCAATCTGGGCGCTTGCCTTGGCCCACTGATAGCTCTCGAACAGCTTTTTGATGTGCGCATAGACCAGATTTACCCTTTCGGCATCGGGTGCGTTGCGGTAGTTGTCTGCTTCGACCCGCAACTGCTTAGCCAACTCCTGATATACCGTGGAACGGGCAATTTCATCAATTATTTCGTAGGTAGTTTCAAAGTCCTTCTGCTGAAGCTTATCAAAAACGGCTTCTCGCAGAGACTGTCTGTCTGCATCGCGAAATGCTATTGTCTTGGCTGTTTCACTGAGGCGGGTGTTTTGGTTGATTTGTGCCAGAACAGAGTGGTTTTTTTCCAGCAGCCCGGCTATTCGTTCAAGCGTGGTGCCATTTTCCGCAAGTGCGTCAAGTATTTTAAATACCTTTGAAAGCATTGCCAGGATTACAGTCAAAAATATCAACACACCGAGCAGCCATACCAGTTGTGGTATTGAGCCGGGTTCTGATGTTCGGAAGATGTCGGTAAAGATTGTCAGCAGTACCACAGCTAATAATGCTATGTAAATAACAATAACACACCACTTAGACTGCCATAAAGGCCTATCTTTTCCCAAGCCCATAATTACTCCTTCACTAAAAAGTTCAACTCACCTCTTTGGCAAGCTGTACAGTTCGGCTCTGACAATGCCGTTCGCAAAATTGGGCCTACGGCCCGGCTACCTCCTGGACACAATCTCAATTGCCGTTAATGAATGCGGCTCAAAGGTAAATGCAAAGGGACTATCCTTTATATCGAATTTCCTGTGCACTACCTTTACATTATCAGGGTTATCTTCGTTGGTGGCCCCAACGCTGGGCCCGTTTAGAACCCAGGCATCCGCCCGCTCTGCAGGGGCAAAACCCTTTAAGTCGATGGATGAGGTTATGCTCTCGTCCGTATTTTTGTTTATTACCATCAGGTAAACCTTACTGCCATCACGGCTCTTGCTGGCGTTGACGGACAAAAAGGGAACGTCCATACTTTTCATATTCCTCATAAGCTCTTTTATATTGCCTTCGTACTCTATAAGTTTTACATCCTCTATCCGGTAGGAATCGCACCGGACATCGGTATCTATCAGCACTTCCCCGAAATGCCTATTATATAACTGGTATGGATAATAATTCGGCCGTTTTATATATTTTATGGGCTTGGAATAATCGTGTTTCATTTCGTAGAGACGTTCGCCAGCCGCTTTTATCATTCCCCAGTAACTGTTGGAGAACTGCCAGTAATTGGCCATAAGGATATTGTATTCCGGCTTCATAAAAATTCTCAGCAGCTCGGCATTGACAAGCGCCGCCGTTAAGCTGTGCCGATAGGCAGGGTCATGGAGTCCTGTAAATCCGCCGTTGTATTCGGTAATGGCCAGAGGGATATCACGGCCGGCATTCTTCTTCAAAAGTTTTAGAAAGTCAGGGTAACGATTTTCATCTCTAAGAACGGGGGATGCCAGACTTATCCGGAAAACCTCTTTAGGGGCCATTTTCTTTACTTTCTCTCTGTCCACTCTGGGCGAAGGATAGGTATGCTGAATACCAAAATCAACTTTATCCTTTACTATCGATGTTACCTTCCTGTTCCAGGATGAACTCCAGAATAAAACAGCGCCGATTTGAATGGAAGGGTCGGTCTTCTTCATAGCTTCATAGTATTTCAGATACCTTCTGGCATATTGTCCCGGAGAGATTTTTTTTACCTTTGGCGGATGGCTGCCCCAGGTCTCGTTGCCGACTTCAAAATACTTCACATTGTATGGAGCGGGATGGCCGTTCTTAGCGCGTTCGGCTGCCCAGTCTGTACCGCCGTTAGGATTACTTCCGTCATTGGCGGCATTTAGATACTCCACCAGGTCAGCGGCATCGTTGGCGTCGCCGGTATAATAGCTTGCCGTCATAACTACCTCTGCGCCTATCTGTTCGGCGGTCTTCATAAACTCGTCTAAGCCATATAAGAAATGTTCTCTTTCCGGCCCTATAGTCTTTTTCCAGTCGTAAAGATGTGTTCCGCATCCGCCGGGGAAACGGGCTATGGAAAGCCCCGTTTCTTTGGCTAAGTCAATGACTTCCTTAACCGGTTTTTTTCGCTTCGGGTCCCAGATACCTGCTCCATAATCCATAACAGATACCACTCTGGGAACAATGGAACTGCTTTCACCCAACGGCTCTCTGCTCATTGGGCCGTGGCCTAAAAAATTATTTCCAAACACCAGCTTGTTTATCTGCCCCAGCTCCTTGTCATAATAAACTGTTATGGTGCTCTCGGCGGCAAAAGCCCCGACCGCTATCGCCGCCACAATAACTAATAAAATCAATAAATTCCTTTTCCTAATCATTTCCTTCCCATTACTTTCTTTTTTCTGTCTGTGAGTACTTTTGCTTCCATCCAAATCCCCAAGTTACTCGCCGGCAACTAAACCGACCTATAGCAGCAATAATACTCTATCCTCCTTTTCATATCAATCGAAATAATATGAGGATAGAGGAAACAGAAATGGTAGTATACGGCGAGTGTCCGTCAAGTTTACAGACAGAATCCGCCTATCCCCCTACTAAAAACATCCAGATGCGTGACAGAATATACTCTCTTACCACACGTTGGCAAGCTCGGCAAAGTCTTCAAAATCAACGGAAGTATCACCGTTAATGTCGGCATCTAAATATTCGATAGTATCGAGCCACTGCTCGGAGAGCACTTCGACGTCGAGCCAGTCGATAGAGCCATCACCATTGATGTCGGCTCGATTACATATTCTGGCAACCTGTTCCGAGGTCAGGGCAACATTGTAAATCCGGACATCGTCAAGCAGACCGTCATAGGGCCGCTCATTACCGCCCGTAGTCATATCTGCAATTACAAGGGCCCCGCCGGGGTCAGCCATATCCGAGTTGGTTAAAGCATTGGTCGCTAACGGCGAACCATTCAGGTACCAGCGAACCTCAAGAGTAGTAAAATCCACCACCAGAGCTATATGCTCCCATGTATTGAGAGTGGGAATGTGGCCGGAGTCATAAGCTGTGAAATTCGGCTGTATCAGGGAAATTTTTACTTTGTTGTCCCAGGCCATCATCACTCGATAAGATGAAGATCCTGACTTGGACACTAAATCCTGGAAAATTCCGTCTAACTCGTTTGGGTTAATCCAGAAAGCAATGCTGAAGTTTTGTTTATTCTTGAAGGTAATGCTGGCGCTGTCCGAAACCGTAACATGGTCGCCATTCCCATCAAAAGTTCCCGCCCTTGGCCCGTTTCCGTAGGGAGCGCCTGGAGCGACAGTGGTAGCATCGCCGGCAGCGGTACCATTGTTGCCATAACCAGAACTATCGACGACCGCACCTGCACCACTCCAGGATAATTCGTCCATCTTCCAGTGAGCCATGGGTGAAGGTGGGGGTTCCAGCGGTACCGGGGGTGCAGTCCTGCCAAATCCAATAGCCGTCAGTGAATGAGCGGGGAAGGTGTACTCAAAGCTCGTGGAGGCATTGGAGATAGTGGATGAAGTTACCTTAACTAAATCGCCGCTCTCGTTCGTAGCGTCTATACTCGGACCGTTCAATGTTAATGCCGAGGTGTCGGGCGGAAGAGAGAAACCGGATATGTTTATGGTCGCCGGCACATTACTGTCAAGATTCTTATTAACCACCATCAGATAGAGATTGTTGCCGTCCTTGCTGGCGGTGGCCGATAAATATGGCGTTCCGTTCGTTTTCTTTTGCAGCCAGTCGTGAGTGCCTAACAGGCCGTCAAGTGTGAGGGTCTCATCAATACTATTATTATCATTTATGACATCTATTTCGATATTGGGACTATACGTTTTCGGCAAGGGCTGTATTCGTATATCATCCCACCATGCCGTGCCGCTGATTGGTTCGCTTCCGCCTCCGTCGAGCCGGCGCAGCCGAACTGTAATCTGGGACCCTCCCGGCTTTACTCTGGCTGCCACATAGGTCCAGTCGTTAGTGCCTGTTAATTCCGCAGTAAAACCATTATTACCTAAATTATCTTCCCACCCAAGACGCACACCCTTATTGCTGGTTATATTATCAGTCTTTATATACCCTTCCACTATGTAGGTAATAGAAGGGTCAACACTCCGCGTCTGATTGGTCTGATAATAATTAACATCATAGCCGCCACTAAATACCACCCTGGCCGATTTCGTCCCGCTGTGAGATACCGCAGAGTCTATGGACGTGGTCGCTCCTGTCGGACTCGACCATGTCCAATTGGTGAAATTGCTTTCAAAGCCCGGGTTGAGTACCAGATTTACGGGATCGACTGTAATCCCCTGAGTTTTGATGTATCCGGAAATTTCATAACGGGTGCCGGGACTGATATTTACCTCCTGGTACATTCCGTCATAAGCGGGGTTGCTGCCGCCAGCAAAGGATAATTTGAAGGATTTGGACCCGCTTCTGGAACTGCTGCTATCGACCGAAGAATTAACATCCGTCGGGTCGGCAGAATGAACCCAGTTAGCGTCATTGCTTTCAAAACCCGGATTAAGAAGTAAGTTGGTGTCGCCGCTGCTCTCTCTGACTACAATATCGTCATACCAAACCGTGCCTGCAATGTTCGTGCCTGCACCCCTCTGCAGCCGAATCCGAAACTTAGCATCATCGGCATCGGTGGTATAACTGGTAATAGCCCAGGTGTTAAGAATTTTGCTGCTGTCGTAGGTATCCGAGGTTACTGTGGTGTTGACTAATTCGGGGCCGAAATAGTCCCTGTACATCGTGTAAACATAATGGGTTGGACGGACGGTATAAGGGTCGGAGCCCTTTACCTGGCCGAATACATTCGATTTAAAGTCCCAGATATTGGCGGCACCTATCTTATTGTCCGGCTTCATAAGAAGTTTAAGCGATTCGGCATTCTGAAGGGCCGTTCCTAAACTATATTGATAATCTCTAACAGTATCATTAACATCACTGTAGAAACCGCTATTGTACTCGGTGATAAGCAGTTCAATATCCTGGGCACGGGAAGCTGAGGCCGGCGAACTCTCAAGCATATCGCGTACCCGTGTGTATTGATACTGAATCTGAGTCGGAACAGCCAGGGTCGCTTTAAAACTCTCATTTACATCCGCCAAAATAGCATCCGCATCAGCCTGTGAATTACCTCTGGTAAAGGGCATATAATAGTGGAGGATGATAAAATCTACGTCAGCGCCTACGCCTTCAATAAGAGTTTTCGGCCAGTCATGGTTCCACTTTGATACTGCTCCCACCTTTATATCAGGAGATCGGAAGAGCACACGTCTGAACTCCAGTCACATTCCTTTATCTCGTATGCCGTCTTCTGCTTGAAAAAAAAAAATCATTTTTT